>NZ_JAFMPV010000006.1:0-274895 GCF_049132105.1 Pseudomonas sp. NFX15 | reverse complement strand
TGAGCCAGAAGCCGAAGACGGCTTCCACGAATAGGCCTAATACATAGATGCAACGGGGCAGCGGTTTTTCAAAAGCGGGTAGACAGTGGGGGCGAGTCCATACATAGGAGCTGGCTTGCCAGCGAAGAGGCCGGCACATCCAGCATTGGGGGTGGCAGGCAGGTCGTCTTCGCTGGCAAGCCAGCTCCTACAGGGTTTTCAAGCGGCTGAAATCGCGCATTCACCCGCTGTCTTTTTCCTGCCCAGACAAGCTGTTACTGTACGGTCCACAAAGCCCAAGCCGCCTGGATCGGATCCCCCTATTTGAAGCGTCCCCTCCTGTTCCTGATCAGCCTGGCCTTGAGCTCCACCGCAAGCGCGACGATCAGCGAAAGCCATGGTTATGCGCAGTTCGGCACGCTCAAGTACCCGGCCCGATTTACCCACTTCGATTGGGTCAACCCGCAAGCGCCCAAGGGCGGTACGCTGCGGGTTATGGCGTTTGGCACCTTCGATACGCTCAACCCGTACACCTTCAAGGGCACCAGCCCCGTCACCACCCCGAACTTCCTGCAATACGGCATCAACGAACTCAACGAACCGCTGATGGTCGGCACCGGGCAATACGCACCCTCGGGTGATGAGCCGGCGTCGAGCTACGGCCTGATCGCCCGCTCGGTGGAATACAACGAGAACCGCAGCTGGGTGGTGTTCAACCTGCGTCCCGAAGCGCGCTTTCATGACGGCACGCCGATCACCGCCTACGACGTTGCGTTCTCCTACCGCCTGCTGCTCAAGGAAGGCCATCCGCTGTACCGCACCAGCCTCCAGGAAGTGGCACGGGTCGACATCCTCAACCCGCAGCGGATTCGCTTCGTGCTCAAGCGCGCCGGCAATCCGCTGTTGATCCTGCGCCTGGGGGAAATGCCGGTACTGCCACAGCACTACTGGAAAGGTCGCGACTTCAAGGCCACCACCTTCGAACCGCCGCTGGGTAGCGGACCGTACCGCATCACCTCGGTCACACCGGGGCGGCAGATTGTCTTCGAACGGGTCAAGGACTACTGGGGCAAGGACCTGCCGGTCAATCGTGGCAAGTACAATTTCGACCGCATGGACGTCGAGTTCTATCGCGACAGCGATGTCGCGTTCGAGGCCTTCAAGGCCGGCGAGTTCGACATCTACATCGAGCATCAGGCGAAGAATTGGGACACCGGCTACCACTTCCCCGCCATCCGCCGCGGTGACGTGATCAAGACGCAGATCCCCCACCAGATCCCGACCCAGACCCAGGGTCTGTTCATGAACAGCCGCCGCGGGACGTTTTCGGACCCCAGGGTTCGTGAAGCGCTGGGGCTGATGTTCAACTTCGAGTGGACCAACCGCACGCTGTTCAGCGGCGCCTACCAGCGAGCCATGAGCTACTACCCCAACAGCGAGTTCTCGGCCAGCGGCTTGCCGATCGGGCACGAATGGCTATTGCTCAAGCCCTACCGCGAGCAGTTGCCGCCGAGGCTCTTTACCGAGCCATTCAGCCTGCCGCAGACCGACGGCCGCGGCATCCCCCGGGAGACACTGCGCAAGGCCCTCGGCCTGCTCGCCGACGCCGGCTGGAAGCTCAACGGCCAACGCCTGCAGAACGCCGCCGGGCAGCCTTTGCGCCTGGAGCTGCTGCTGGTCAACCCGAACCTGGAACGCATTCTTCAACCCTACATCGAAAACCTCACCAGCATCGGCGTCGAGGCACGCCTGCGCACGGTGGATCGCGCGCAATACAAGCAACGCCTCGACCAGTTCGATTTCGACATGATCCTGATGACCCTCAACCAGACCCTCAGCCCGGGGCTGGAGCAATGGCAGTACTTTCACTCCAGCCAGGCCGGGGTCAAGGGCAGCAAGAACTACGCCGGCATCGCCAACCCGGTGGTCGACCATCTGCTCGAACTGTTGTTGGCCGCACAAACCCGCGACGAGCAAATCGCCGCCGGCAAGGCCCTCGACCGCGTGCTGTTGTGGCAGCACTACATCGTGCCCAACTGGTACCTCAATTATCACCGCCTGGCGTACCGCAACCGGCTCGCCTTCGTCACCACGCCGCCCTACACCCTGGGACTGAACGCGTGGTGGCTGAAATCTTCGGAGAAAGATCAATGAACCCCATCCGTGCCCTGCTCCTGCAGGCCAGCGGCCTGCTGTTCGCCGGGCTGGCCTGCGCCGCCCCGCAACACGCGGTGACCCTGTACAACGAGCCACCGAAATACCCGGCCGACTTCAAGCACTTCGACTACGTCAACCCGGACGCGCCCAAGGGCGGGATCTTCCGTCAGGCCGGTTTCGGTGGCTTCGACAGCCTCAACCCGTTCATCAGCAAGGGTGTGCCGGCCGATGACATCGGCATGATCTACGACACCCTGGCCAAGCAAGGCCTGGACGAGCCATTCACCGAGTACGGCCTGATCGCCCGCCTGATCGAGAAAGCTCCGGACAACGCCTGGGTGCGTTTCTACCTGCGCCCCGAGGCGCGCTTCCACGACGGCCATCCGGTCCGCGCCGAGGACGTGGTGTTCAGCTTCCAGATGCTGACCAAGGACGGCGCGCCGATGTACCGCGGTTACTACAACGACGTCGCGGAGGTAGTCGCCGAAGACCCGCTCACCGTGCTGTTCAAGTTCAAGCACACCAACAACCGCGAGCTGCCACTGATCCTCGGCCAGTTGCCGGTGCTGCCCAAGCATTGGTGGGCCGACCGTGACTTCAACAAGGGCAACCTGGAAATCCCGCTGGGCAGCGGCCCGTACAAGGTCAGCGAAGTGAAGGCCGGACGCTCGGTGCGCTATGAGAGGGTCAAGGACTACTGGGGCAAGGACCTGCCGGCCAATCGCGGTTTCTATAACTTCGACGTGATGACCACCGATTACTACCGCGACAACACCGTGGCCCTTGAAGCGCTCAAGGCCGGGCAGTTCGACTACTGGCTGGAAATGACCGCGAAGAACTGGGCCAACGCCTACAACATCCCGGCGGTGGCCCAGGGGCGACTGATCAAGGAACAGATCCCCAACGGCAACCCGACCGGCATGCAGGGTTTCGTGTTCAACCTGCGTCGCCCAGTGTTCCAGGATGTTCGCGTGCGCCGGGCGCTGTCGCTGTTGCTGGATTTCGAATGGACCAACAAGCAGCTATTCAACAGCGCCTATGCGCGCACTCGCAGTTACTTCGAGAACTCGGAAATGGCCGCCACGGGCTTGCCTGACGCCGATCAAGTGGCGATCCTCGAACCGTTTCGCAGCAAGCTGCCGCCGCAGGTGTTCAGCGAGGCGTTCCAGTGCTCGTCCACTGACGGCAGCGGCATGATCCGCGCCCAGCAGCGCGAAGCCTATCAACTGCTGCAAGAGGCCGGCTGGCGCATCGTCGATGACAAAATGGTCGACGCCACCGGCAAACCGGTGGTCATCGAATTCCTCCTGGCCCAGACCGAGTTCGAACGCGTACTGCTGCCATTCAAGCGCAACCTCAGCGACCTGGGCATCGACCTGGTGATCCGCCGGGTCGACGTCTCGCAATACATCAACCGCGTACGTTCGCGGGACTTCGACATGATCGTCGGCAGCTTCCCACAGTCCAGTTCGCCGGGTAACGAACAACGGGAATTCTGGATGTCGGCCGCCGCCGACAAACCCGGCAGCCGCAACTCCATGGGCCTGAAGGATCCGGTGGTCGATCAACTGGTCGAGCAACTGATCAACGCCGATTCGCGCAAGGGCCTGGTGGCCCATGCCCGCGCGCTGGACCGCGTCCTGCAATGGGGCTATTACGTTATACCCAATTGGCACATCAAGACTTGGCGCGTGGCCTACTGGAATCACATCGGCCACCCAAAGGTCTCGCCTAAATACGATATCGGCACGGCCACCTGGTGGGTCAAGCCCGACATCACGCCGGCAATAGAAGTCGAAACCAAGCTGCAGGCCGATCCTGCGGGCACGGAGTAATCAGATGCTGGCGTACATTTTTCGGCGACTGCTGCTGATTATTCCAACCCTGTTCGGCATCCTGCTGATCAACTTCGTGATCATCCAGGCCGCCCCAGGTGGGCCGGTGGAGCAAATGATCGCCAAGCTCGAAGGCTTCGAAGGCGCCACCAGCCGCATCGCCGGCGGTGGCGCCGAGGTCTCGGTGGCCGGTTCCGCCTATCGCGGCGCCCAGGGCCTGGACCCGGCGCTGATCAAGGAAATCGAACACATGTACGGCTTCGACAAATCGGCGCCGGAACGCTTGTGGATCATGGTCAAGAACTATGCCTCGCTGGATTTCGGCGACAGCTTCTTCCGCGATGCCAAGGTCATCGACCTGATCAAGGAAAAGATGCCGGTGTCGATCTCTCTCGGGCTGTGGAGCACGCTGATCATGTACCTGGTGTCGATCCCGCTGGGGATCGCCAAGGCCACGCGACACGGCAGCCACTTTGACGTCTGGACCAGCTCGGCGATCATCGTCGGCTACGCGATCCCGGCGTTCCTGTTCGCCATCCTGCTGATCGTAGTGTTCGCTGGCGGCAGTTACCTGGACTGGTTCCCGTTGCGTGGGCTGACTTCGAACAATTTCGATGAGTTGAGCACGGGCGGCAAGATCCTCGACTATTTCTGGCACCTGGCGCTGCCGGTGACCGCGCTGGTGATCGGCAACTTCGCGACCATGACCCTGCTGACCAAGAACAGCTTTCTCGACGAGATCAACAAGCAATACGTGATCACCGCCAAGGCCAAGGGCCTGACCAACCACCGCGTGCTGTACGGCCATGTGTTTCGCAATGCCATGTTGCTGGTGATCGCCGGGTTCCCTTCTGCGTTCATCGGCATCTTCTTCACTGGCTCGTTGCTGGTGGAGGTGATCTTCTCCCTGGATGGCCTCGGCCTGATGAGTTTCGAAGCGGCGATCAACCGCGATTACCCGGTGGTGTTCGGCACCCTGTTCATCTTCACCCTGCTGGGATTGGTGGTGAAACTGATCAGTGACCTGACCTACAGCTTTGTCGATCCGCGCATCGACTTCGAAAGCCGGGAGCATTGAGATGAACCTGTCCCCGCTCAATCGCCGACGCTTCGAACTGTTCAAGGCCAACAAGCGTGGCTGGTGGTCGTTGTGGCTGTTCCTGGCGCTGTTCGGCGCCAGCCTCGGCGCCGAGCTGATCGCCAACGACAAACCGCTGGCGGTGCACTACGACAACAGCTGGTATTTCCCGGCGCTCAAGCGCTACCCGGAAACCACCTTCGGCGGCGAGTTCCCGCTGGAAGCGAACTACAAGAGCCCGTACATCCGCGAACTGCTCAAGGCCAAGGACGCCTGGGTGCTGTGGGCGCCGATTCCCTACAGCTACCAGAGCATCAACTACGACCTGAAAGTCCCGGCGCCCGCGCCACCTTCGGCGGACAACCTGCTGGGCACCGACGATCAGGGCCGCGATGTGCTGGCCCGCGTGATCTACGGCTTCCGCATTTCGGTGCTGTTCGCCCTGACCCTGACCGTGTTGAGTTCGATCATCGGCGTGATCGCCGGAGCCTTGCAGGGTTTCTACGGTGGCTGGGTGGACCTGGCCGGGCAACGCTTCCTGGAGATTTGGTCCGGGCTGCCGGTGCTGTACCTGCTGATCATCCTCGCCAGTTTCGTGCAGCCGAATTTCTGGTGGTTACTGGGGATCATGCTGCTGTTCTCGTGGATGAGCCTGGTGGATGTGGTGCGCGCCGAGTTCCTGCGCGGGCGTAACCTGGAATACGTGCGTGCCGCCCGGGCGCTGGGCATGCAGAACGGCGCAATCATGTTCCGCCACATCCTGCCCAACGCGATGGTCTCGACCATGACCTTCATGCCGTTCATCCTCACCGGCGCCATCGGCACCCTGACCGCCCTGGACTTCCTCGGCTTCGGTTTGCCGGCGGGCAGCCCGTCGCTGGGTGAACTGGTGGCCCAAGGCAAATCCAACCTGCAAGCGCCGTGGCTGGGCATCAGCGCCTTTGCCGTGCTGGCCTTGATGCTGAGCTTGCTGGTGTTCATCGGCGAGTCCGCTCGCGATGCCTTCGACCCGAGGAAGTGAAATGAATCAGGACAATCTGATCGAAGTGCGCGACCTGTCCGTCGAGTTTGTCGTCGGCAATCGCTGCCAGCGGGCGGTCGAAGGCGTCAGCTTCGACATCAAGCGTGGCGAAACCCTGGCCCTGGTCGGCGAAAGCGGCTCCGGCAAGTCGGTGACGGCGCACTCGATCCTGCGCCTGCTGCCCTACCCGCTCGCCCGGCATCCGTCCGGCACCATCGAGTATTCCGGGCAGAACCTGCTGGAGCTCAAAGAAAAAACCATTCGCCACATCCGCGGCAACCGGATCGCGATGATCTTCCAGGAGCCGATGACCTCGCTCAATCCGCTGCATTCGATCGAAAAGCAAATCAACGAAGTACTGGGCCTGCACAAGGGCCTGACCGGCAAGGTCGCGACCAGGCGCACGCTGGAACTGCTGGAGATGGTCGGCATCCCCGAGCCGCACAAGCGCCTCAAGGCCCTGCCCCATGAATTGTCTGGCGGCCAGCGCCAGCGGGTGATGATCGCCATGGCTTTGGCCAACGAGCCGGAACTGCTGATCGCGGATGAGCCGACCACCGCGCTGGACGTGACCGTTCAGCTGAAAATCCTCGAATTGCTCAAGCAACTGCAAGCGCGACTGGGCATGGCGCTGCTGCTGATCAGCCACGATTTGAACCTTGTGCGAAGAATTGCGCACCGCGTATGTGTCATGCAGCGAGGTTGCATCGTCGAACAGGCATCGTGCGAAGAGCTGTTCCGTGCGCCGCAGCATCCGTACACTCGGGAACTGCTGGCAGCGGAGCCCAGCGGCAAGCCGGCGAGCAACGTTATTGGCCCGCCACTGTTGGCGGTCGAGGACTTGAAAGTCTGGTTTCCGATCAAGAAAGGCCTGCTCAAACGCACGGTGGATTACGTCAAGGCAGTCGATGGCATCAACTTCAGCCTGCCCCAGGGCCAAACCCTGGGGATTGTGGGTGAAAGCGGTTCCGGTAAATCGACGCTGGGCCTGGCGATCTTGCGGTTGATCGCCAGCAAGGGCGCCATTCGCTTTGAGGGCAAGCAGCTAGACTGCCTGTCGCAGAACGAGATCCGGCCGCTGCGGCGGGAGATGCAGGTGGTGTTTCAGGACCCCTTCGGCAGCCTGAGCCCACGGATGTGCGTCAGCGACATCGTTGGCGAAGGCCTGCGGATCCACAGGATGGGCACCGCAGAAGAACAGGAAGCGGCGATTATTGCGGCATTGAAGGAGGTAGGCCTGGATCCGGAAACCCGGCACCGCTACCCCCACGAATTTTCCGGCGGGCAACGGCAGAGAATCGCCATTGCCCGGGCATTGGTGTTAAAACCGGCGTTGATTTTGCTGGACGAGCCGACTTCGGCCCTCGACCGCACCGTACAGCGCCAAGTGGTGGAGCTTTTGCGTTCGCTGCAAACCAAGTACAACCTGACGTATCTGTTTATCAGCCATGACCTGGCTGTGGTGAAAGCGCTGAGCCACCAGTTGATGGTGGTCAAGCATGGCCAAGTGGTCGAACAGGGAGACGCGCAAAGCATTTTTGCCGCCCCCCAACATCCGTATACACAGCAGTTGCTGGAAGCCGCTTTTTTGGCACCAGCCACTGCGCAATAACCTGAAAGAGGAGCAACACATGGGTTTTCTCGCCGGTAAGCGCGTACTGATCGTCGGTGTCGCCAGCAAGCTGTCCATCGCATCCGGCATCGCTGCCGCCATGCATCGCGAGGGCGCTGAGCTTGCCTTCACTTATCAGAACGACAAACTCAAAGGTCGTGTCGAAGAATTCGCCCAAGGCTGGGGTTCGAGCCCTGAGCTGTGCTTCCCATGCGACGTGGCCAGCGATGAAGAAATCGCCCAGGTCTTCGAAGCCCTGAGCAAGAAGTGGGACGGCCTGGACTGCATCGTGCACTCCGTTGGCTTCGCCCCGGGCGACCAACTGGACGGCGACTTCACCGAAGCCACCACCCGTGAAGGTTTCCGCATCGCCCACGACATCAGCGCCTACAGCTTCGTGGCCCTGGCCAAGGCTGGTCGCGAAATGATGAAAGGCCGTAACGGCAGTCTGCTGACCCTGTCGTACCTGGGCGCCGAGCGCACCATGCCGAACTACAACGTCATGGGCATGGCCAAGGCCTCCCTGGAAGCTGGCGTTCGCTACCTGGCCGGCTCCCTGGGCCCGGACGGCACTCGCGTCAACTGCGTATCAGCCGGCCCGATCCGCACCCTGGCCGCTTCCGGCATCAAGAACTTCCGCAAGATGCTGGCCGCCAACGAAGCGCAAACTCCGCTGCGTCGCAACGTCACCATCGACGAAGTCGGCAACGCTGGCGCCTTCCTGTGCTCGGACCTGGCGTCCGGCATCAGCGGTGAAATCATGTACGTGGACGGCGGCTTCAACACCACCGCCATGGGCAGCATCGAAGAGTAATCTTCGGTCAGCCACATAAAAAACCCGCCGACTCTGGCGGGTTTTTTGATTCAAGTCAGTCGCTCGCCCAGGTTCTGCTCTTTCAGCACATCAAACAACGCCTGCGCCGCGGCAGACAGTTCGCCTCCCGGCAATGTCAACACACCCAGCGCCCGCTCCACCACCGGGTCGCGCAAGGTCAGGCAACGCGCCCCCAATTCACGCATCTGCCCCGCACACAGAGCCGGGACCGCGCTCACGCCCAAACCGCTGGCGACCATGCGCCCCACCGTCGCCAGTTGATGGCTTTCAAACTCCACCGGCAGCTTCATGCCGCGCGCCTGCAAGTGTTCTTCGAGCATGACCCGCACCGTCGACGGGCGTTGCAAGGTAATGAACGGTTCCTTGAGCAAGGTCTGCCAATCGATGTCATCCAGACCGGCCAACGCCGAATCCAGGGGCACCACCGCAACGAAGCGGTCGATGTACAACGGCGTGAACAACAGCGGCGAACTCTGCGTCGGCTCAAACGCCACCCCCAGTTCCACCTGGCGATCGCGGACCATTTCCAGCACCTGTTCGTTGATCACGTCGTTGACCGTCACGTTGACATTCGGATATCGGGCGCGGAAGGTCTTGAGGATCGGCGGCAGCAGGTTGCCGGCGAACGACGGCATCGCCGCCAACGTCACGCGGCCACGCTGGAGGGTAAAGCGTTGGCGCATTTCGTCCTCGACATTGTCCCAATCGGCGATCAGCCGGCGGGCCAGCGGCAGCAGGGATTCACCTTCGGCGGTCAGTGCCACGTTGCGAGTATTGCGGCTGAACAAACGCCCGCCGAGGCCCTCCTCCAGCGCCTTGATGGTCAGGCTCAGGGCAGACTGGGACAGGTGCAGGCGCTCGCAGGCCACGGCGAAACTCAGGCTTTGCGCGACAGCCAGGAAGGCGCGGATCTGCTTGACGGTCATGGGGATGATTGACTCCAGAATGAATGAACCACTGATCCCTGTAGGCGCCGGCTTGCCGGCGAAAGCGATATAAAGGTCGATGTCTCTTTTGATCAGTTCCATCGCCTACGCCGGCAAGCCGGTTCTACAAGTGACATACATCCTATCGTTTAATGAGCTTTATCAATCAATAAGACTTAAAAAACAACTTAACAAATGAATCTTGCAGCGCGACACTCAACCCCATTCGGCTAGCCAGCCGCCCACAAAGAATAAAAGAGGTGCATATGGCAGGTTTCGACAAGCGCGTGAGTTCCTATGAGCAAGCGTTGGCAGGTCTGGAAGACGGCATGACCGTGCTCGCTGGCGGCTTCGGCCTGTGCGGGATTCCGGAAAACCTGATCAATGAGATCAAGCGCAAGGGGACTCGCGACCTCACCGTGGTTTCCAACAATTGCGGTGTCGACGGTTTCGGCCTTGGCGTCCTGTTGACCGACCGCCAGATCAGCAAAGTCGTGGCGTCCTACGTCGGCGAAAACA
This sequence comes from Pseudomonas sp. NFX15, assembly GCF_049132105.1. Taxonomy (NCBI): domain Bacteria; kingdom Pseudomonadati; phylum Pseudomonadota; class Gammaproteobacteria; order Pseudomonadales; family Pseudomonadaceae; genus Pseudomonas; species Pseudomonas sp. NFX15. The sequence continues at coordinate 264,933 of NZ_JAFMPV010000006.1, read as the reverse complement.
AGCTGTTCGAAGAGCAACTGCTCAAGGGCGAAATCGAAGTCATCCTGACCCCGCAAGGCACCCTCGCCGAAAAAATGCGCGCAGGCGGCGCCGGCATCCCGGCCTTCTTCACCGCCACCGGCGTCGGCACCCCGGTAGCCGACGGCAAGGAAGTGCGCGAATTCAATGGCCGCAAGTACCTGATGGAAGAATCCATCACCGGTGACTTCGCCATTGTCAAAGGCTGGAAAGCCGACCATTTCGGTAACGTGATCTATCGCCACACCGCGCAAAACTTCAACCCGCTGGCGGCCACTGCCGGCAGGATCACCGTGGTCGAAGTCGAAGAAATCGTCGAACCCGGCGAGCTGGACCCGGCGCAGATCCACACCCCTGGCATCTACGTCGACCGGATCATCTGCGGCACGTTCGAAAAACGCATCGAACAGCGCACCGTGCGTAAGTGACCCCCTGCCCCCGGACCGAATGAAGGAATAACAACAATGGCACTTTCCCGCGAACAAATGGCTCAACGCGTCGCCCGCGAAATGCAGGACGGCTTCTACGTGAACCTGGGCATCGGCATTCCGACCCTGGTCGCCAACTACATCCCCGAAGGCATGGAAGTCATGCTGCAGTCGGAAAACGGCCTGCTGGGCATGGGTCCGTTTCCTACCGAAGAAACTATCGATGCCGACATGATCAACGCCGGCAAGCAAACCGTGACCGCCCGCACCGGTGCGTCGATTTTTTCCTCGGCCGAATCCTTCGCAATGATCCGCGGCGGCCATGTCGACCTGACCGTGCTCGGCGCCTTCGAAGTGGACGTGCAAGGCAACATCGCCTCGTGGATGATCCCCGGCAAACTGGTCAAGGGCATGGGCGGCGCGATGGACCTGGTGGCCGGCGCGGACAACATCATCGTCATCATGACCCACGCGTCCAAGGACGGTGAATCCAAGCTGCTGGACCACTGCAGCCTGCCGCTGACCGGCGCCGGTTGCATCAAGCGTGTACTGACCGACCTGGCCTACCTGGAAATCGAAAATGGCGCATTTGTCCTCAAGGAACGCGCTCCAGGCGTCAGCGTTGAAGAGATCGTCGCCAAGACTGCCGGTAAACTGATCGTCCCGGACCATGTGCCGCAAATGCAGTTCGCAGACCAGTGAGGAATCATTCCATGCAAGAAGTCGTCATTGTTGCCGCCACGCGCACCGCGATCGGTAGCTTCCAGGGCTCGCTGGCCAATGTGTCCGCCGTTGACCTCGGGGCTGCGGTGATCCGCCAGTTGCTGGCGCAAACCGGCCTGGACCCGGCCGAAGTCGATGAAGTGATCATGGGCCAGGTACTGACCGCCGGCGCCGGGCAAAACCCTGCGCGCCAGGCGTCGATCAAGGCTGGCCTGCCATTTGCCGTGCCGGCCATGACCCTGAACAAGGTCTGTGGCTCGGGACTCAAAGCCCTGCACCTGGGCGCCCAGGCCATTCGTTGCGGCGATGCCGAGGTGATCATCGCCGGCGGCCAGGAAAACATGAGCCTGTCCAATTACATGATGCCCGGTGCCCGCACCGGCCTGCGCATGGGTCACGCGCAAATCGTCGACACCATGATCAGCGATGGCCTGTGGGATGCGTTCAACGATTACCACATGGGCATCACCGCCGAGAACCTGGCCGAGAAGTACAGCCTGACGCGCGAGCAGCAGGATGCCTTTGCGGCAGCCTCGCAGCAGAAAGCAACCGCGGCCATCGAAGGCGGTCGTTTTGTCGATGAAATCACCCCGATCCTGATCCCGCAGCGCCAGGGCGATCCATTGTCCTTCGCCACCGACGAGCAGCCACGGGCCGGCACTACCGCCCAATCACTGGGCAAACTCAAGCCAGCCTTCAAGAAGGAGGGTTCGGTGACCGCCGGTAACGCGTCGTCCCTGAACGACGGCGCTGCCGCCGTGATCCTGATGAGCGCCGAAAAGGCCAAGGCCCTGGGCCTGCCGGTGCTGGCGAAAATCGCGGCGTATGCCAACGCAGGCATCGACCCGGCAATCATGGGCATCGGCCCGGTATCGGCCACCCGCCGCTGCCTGGACAAAGCCGGCTGGAACATCGACCAACTGGACCTGATTGAAGCCAACGAAGCCTTCGCCGCACAATCGCTGGCCGTGGCCAAGGACCTGGAGTGGGACTTGAACAAGGTCAACGTCAACGGCGGCGCCATCGCCCTGGGCCATCCGATCGGCGCCTCGGGTTGCCGCGTGCTCGTTACCCTGCTGCACGAAATGATCAAGCGCGATGCCAAGAAAGGCCTCGCCACCCTGTGTATCGGTGGTGGTCAGGGCGTGGCATTGGCGCTCGAGCGGGCGTAAGCCAACAGCGTTCAACAGACGGTACGGGGACCCACGAAGATCCGTCGCCGTCTGGACAAACACCCGGTGCGATGCAAATCGCACCGGGTTTCTTTTTTGCGCCACAAATCCCTGTAGGAGCTGGCTTGCCAGCGAAAAGGCCGGCACATCCGACATACATCTTGCCTGTACCGCCGTCTTCGCTGGCAAGCCAGCTCCTACAGGGGTTCGCAGGTGAACCCCGACATTGCGGCCAGCACAGATACATTGGGTTCCCGGATGTACACCGACAACGCAACCAACACAAATCAATTGTAGGAGCTGGCTTGCCAGCGAAAGGGCCGGCACATCCGACATACATCTTGCCTGTACCGCCGTCTTCGCTGGCAAGCCAGCGCCTACAGGGGGTCGCAGGTGAACCCCGACATTGCGGCCAGCACAGATACATTGGGTTCCTGGATGTACACCGACAACGCAACCAACACAAATCAATTGTAGGAGCTGGCTTGCCAGCGAAAGGGCCGGCACATCCGACATACATCTTGCCTGTACCGCCGTCTTCGCTGGCAAGCCAGCGCCTACATAGGGGCCGGGCGTCACCCCAGAAACTGCAGAATCAACCAGCTATTGGCCCCACTGATCACCACAAACAACCCCCACGCCAACACCCGCGTCGGCAACCGATTCACCAGCGGGCCCATGAGCGCGTGATCATTGGTCATGCGGATCAACGGATACAACGCAAACGGTAGCTGCAAACTCAACACCACCTGACTCATCACCAGCAACTTGCCGATGGCGCCGTCGCCCATCAACCACACGCCGATGAACGCCGGGATCAGCGCCAGCCCGCGGGTGATCAGGCGTCGTTGCCAGCAAGGAATGCGCAGGTTCAGGAAGCCTTCCATGATCACTTGGCCGGCGATGGTGCCGGTGAAGGTCGAGCTTTGTCCCGAAGCCAGCAGCGCCACGCCAAACAACACGCTGGCCAGCGCCCCGCCCACCAACGGGTCGAGCAGATGGTAGGCATCCTGGATGTCCACCACATCGGTGTGCCCGGACTGATGGAACGCGGCCGCCGCCAGAATCAGGATCGCCGCGTTGACCAGCAACGCCAGCGCCAGGGAGCCGATGGTGTCGATGCGCGCCAGTTTCACCGCGTCCTGCTTGCTGGCCAGGTCCTTGCCGATCAGCCGGGTTTGCACGATGGAGGTGTGCAGGTACAGGTTATGCGGCATCACCGTGGCGCCGAGAATGCCGATGGCCAGGTACAGCGGCGCCGCATCGGCAATGGCCGACAGCGACGGCGTAAAACCACGGGCGACGTCCGGCCAGTAGGGTTTGATCAGCAGCAACTCGACAAAAAAACACACGCCGATGGTGGCGACCAATACCAGCATGATCGCTTCGAGCCGGCGGAAGCCGCGGTTCTGCAATGCCAGCACCAGCAAAGTATCGAATGCCGTCAGGGCGATGCCGAAGGTCAGCGAGCAACCGAGCAACAAATGAAACGCCAGGGCGCAGCCGAGCACTTCGGCCAGGTCGGTGGCGATGATTGATATCTCCGCCAAAAACCATTGGGTACGCGCCATGCGTGGGCTGTAGCGCTCCCGGGACAACTGCGCCAGATCGCGCCCGGTGGCGATGCCCAGGCGCGAACACAGGCACTGCACCACCATTCCCGCCAGGCTCGCCAGCAACACCACGAACAACAGGCTGTAGCCGAAGCGCGAGCCGGCCTCGATGGCGGTGGCCCAGTTGCCCGGGTCCATGTAGCCGATGGACACCAGCAACCCCGGCCCGGCAAAACGCAGGACACGCTTGAAGAACGACGCGCCTGGGTCGACGGCAACGCTACCGGCCACTTCCGGGGGGCAAAACGGCGCAGTGGCGGTCTTGGGCAAAAAACTGAATTTCACACGATGATCCATCAACAAGTGGAAAGGCTCGGCTGATCATCGCAAAGTTTGTGGGCCCGCGCTCAGCCAATACGGTTTTCCCCATACGGCGCAGCAGCGTAAGCCGCATCCCCGCAAGCCAGTTGTTGAATGCGCCGCTTTTTGTATACAACAATCGCATACATACAAGGCAATCCACTTTGCGCAATGTTACCGTTTCCACTCACACAGGTCGGAGACGTGCGCGTGCTGATGCTTAAACTACTGGTGATTCCTGGCTTCCTGCTGCTGATTTCCCTCGCGGGTAAACGCTGGGGGCCGAGCGTGGCCGGTTGGTTGTCGGGGTTGCCGGTGGTGGTCGGGCCGATCCTGTTGTTCCTGGCCCTGGAGCAAGGCGAGGCGTTCGCCGCGCAATCGGCCACCGCAGCCTTGTCGGCAATGTTCGCGATGATTGCGTTTTGCGTGACGTACGCCCAGGTCGCGCAGCGGGCCGGATGGCCAATGGCGTTGGTGATCTCGCTGTCGGTGTGGGCGCTGGCGGCGGTTATCCTGTCGCTGGTCCCGGCCTCGCTAGTGTTTTCGGTCTGCGCCGCCGCCATCGCGTTGCTCGCCGCACCCTACCTGTTCCCCACGGTGCAACCGTTGCTCAAGGGCCCGGCGCCGAAATCCGACAAACTCTTGCTGCGCATGATCGCCGGCGCCCTGCTAACCCTGGTTGTCACGTTGTTGGCCAGCACCGTGGGCGACCGCTGGAGCGGCCTGCTGGCGGTGTTCCCGGTGTTGGGCAGCGTGATGGCTGTGTTCTCCCAGCAAACCCGCGGCCCGGCCTTTACCGCCGCACTACTGCGGGCCACCGCCACTGGCATGTATTCGTTCGCGGCGTTTTGCCTGGTGTTGGCACTGGCCCTGCCATCGCTGGGGATGAAGGCATTTGTGCTGGGCGTCGCGGTGTCGGTGGCGATGCTGGCCGTGACCAAGCGCCTGCTGGCACGGCCGGTCGGGCCGACGACGGACACTGGAGGAACCGCAATCAAGCGCTAAGCTGCACGCTGTCATCGGGCCAGGATGTTGCCCGCCTCTACGCGCTGAAGGAACAGACATGACGGCATCAGGCTTGCGTAATACCCGCTCGGCAACCGCTGTGGGCGTAATTGCGATTTTCCTCTGGTCCTGCCTGGCGCTGCTGACCACCCTCACCGAAGGCATCCCGCCCTTTGAATTGCTGACGTTGAGTTTCGGCGTGGCGTTTGCCGCGAGCCTGCTTACCCTTGGCCGTCGCGGATTGGCGGGGTTCAGCAGCTGGCGCCAACCCTGGGCCGTCTGGGCCAGCGGTTTCGTCGGGATTTTCGTCTACCACGCCTTGTACTTCTTTGCGCTCAAGGTCGCGCCCGCGGCCGAAGCCAGCCTGATCAATTACCTGTGGCCGTTGATGCTGGTACTGCTCTCAGCCTTCGCCGCCGGAGAAAAGCTGCACAAGCGCCAGGTGCTCGGCGCGGTGCTGGGCCTGGCGGGTACGGCGTTCATCATGCAGCAACGGGCAATTCACGCCAGCGGCACAATGCCGGTCGCCGGCTATCTGGCGGCGTTCGGCTGTGCGGTGATCTGGGCCGCTTACTCGGTGTTCAACCGTCGTTTCAGCGCGGTGCCGAGCAGCATCATCGGCGGCATCTGCGGCATGTCGGCCGCCGCCGGGCTGGCCTGCCACCTGGCCTTCGAAACCACCGTATGGCCGGATTTCAATCAATGGGCGGCGATCATCGTCCTCGGCCTGGGGCCGGCGGGCCTGGCGTTCTTCGCCTGGGACCACGCCACCAAACACGGCAACCTCGCCACGCTGGGCGCGCTGTCCTATCTGGCGCCGCTGATTTCAACCTTGCTGTTGATCGTCGTCGGCCATGGCCACGCCAGCCCGATCCTGATCGTGCCGGCTCTGCTGATCATCGCCGGTGCGGTGATCGCCACGGCCCAGGCTCCCGAGAAAGCGCCGGCAACCCGTTCGATCATTTCGCACGAGTAGAACAACAACCTCGTACGTCAATCGAACGGGTTTGCTTCAACATCAACCTCAGTTCCACCCCCTACCCGACTGAGGCCTACACCATGAAATTCTTTTTCCACCCTTCGCCAAACCCAATGAAAGTTGCCCTGCTGCTCGAAGAGCTGCAAACCCCCTACGAACTGATCGGCGTCGACACCTTCAAGGGCGAGCAACACCAGCCCGCTTTCCTGGCGATCAACCCGAACGCCAAAGTGCCCGCGCTGGTCGATGGCGATGCCACCGTGTTCGACTCCCAGGCGATCCTGCTGCACCTGGCGCACAAACATCAGCGCTTCGTGCCGAGCACCGCTGCCAGCCAGGCCGAGATGCTGTCGTGGCTGATGTTCATCGGCACCGGTCTTTCGCCGTTCTCCGGTCAAGCCGTGCACTTCCTGCACCACGCACCGGAAGACCTGCCCTACGCGAAAAACCGTTATTTGAAGGAAGTCGAGCGCCACTATCGCATCCTTGACGAGCGCCTGGCCCAACATCAATACCTGGCTGGCGACAGCTACAGCATCGCCGACATCGCGTTGTGGGGCTGGGCCAACTATGCACCGTACATCCTTGGCGAAAACGGCCTGGCGGCATACCCGAACGTCAAGCGCCTGTACGACGAAATCAGCGCCCGCCCGGCCGCCCAGCGTGCCCACGGTCTGAAAGAGCAACTGGTGCTCAAGGCCGAATTCGACGAAGAAACCCGTCGCAACCTGTTCCCGCAAAACCAGGCGTAACCCGCCGGTTCCAGCTTACGAGGATGATAAATGAGTGATCAAGTCGCGTTTGTCGTTTACCTGCCGGCCAAACCGGAACGTTTTGCCGAAACCAAAGAACGCCTGTTGGACGTGGTGCATCAGATGTCGGCCGAACCGGACTTCGTCAACACCTGGGTCCACCAGTTGCAGGACGAGCCCAATACCCTGGTGCTGTACGAAACCTGGAATTGCAGCAAGCAAGACTTCATCGCTCGTCACCTGACCAAGCCGTATCGCCTGGCGTACGAACAAGTATTGCCGGCGTTGTTGGCCAGTGAACGGCGGATTGAGTTTCTCGATGTGATTGAAAGCTATCCAGCACGGCGGGAAATTTGACTGAGGGGGGCTTGCCACAAATAAACCACCTCAAGCCAAATCGTTTCATGCTCAAGCGACCACTCGGTAGAGCACACTGGAACCCACCACAACCTCCATGGGATGATCGCGCCCCACCGCGCGACCGTCCCTGGAGATCCCGATGTCTTTGTTGAGTAAAAAAGCCCTTATCCTGCTGCTGGCAGCCGCTACCGGCCTGGGGGCTTTGAATGCGCAGGCCGCCAAGGCCACTGCCAACAATGCGCCAGCACAGAAAGTCTCGATGCTCGGCGGCAAGTTCACCTTCACCCTGCCCAAAGGCTTCATCGCCAACCCGCTACCTGCCAGCGCCGAAGGTGCGAGCGGCACGCTGTACAGCAATGAAACCACCAAGACCGTGGTCATCGCCGCCGAAAACAACCTGCCCGAAGGTTCCAGCGTCAAGGACAACGACGGCGCGTTCCTCGATGGCACCGTGGCCGATTTCGATGCGGCGCAACGCAAATCCCTGCCCGACTACAACAAGCTCAGCGAGAAAAGCCTGACCCAGAAAGCCGGGCTGGGCTTGCGCCAGGTCGACAGCACCGCCTCCCAGGGCGGCGGCATGACCCTCAACACCACGTTGATGGCCGCTTCCGGCACCCGCATGGCGGTGCTTCAGGTGATTTCCCGCCCTGGCGACATGGCCGCCCACGAAACCCTGATCAAGCAGATCGTCAGCGGCAAATAAGGCTCAGGGGTTCAGGCGCTGCAACCAGGCGCTCAAGTCCTGGATTTCTTCGGCGCTGATGTTGTGGCCGACACCGGGGTAACCGTGAAACTCGGGTTCGAGTGACACGCTCTGCAACAAGGTGTTGGCGTCGGTGCCGTCGCTGTAGGGCAGGCGTTTGTCCTGCTCGCCATGGCCGATGAAAATTGCCAGCGACTGACGTTTTTCATCCGGCTTGAGCTCGGACTTGAGCACCGGCAGAATCCGCCCGCTCAGCGCCGCGAACCCGCCCAGGGCTTCGGGGTGCCGCAAGCCGAGCTCGTAGGACATGATTGCGCCCTGGCTGAAACCCACCAGGAACACCTTCTCGGGTTCGGTGTGATATTTCTTCGTGGCCTGTGCGATGAAATCCAGCAGCACCTGTGCGCTGGTCTTCAGATCATCGGTCTCACCGTTGTAGGCACCTTCGCCCTTCTTGCGAAACCACTGGTAGCTGTCCGCGTCCACGGCCAACGGGGCCCGTACCGACAGGTAAGTGTAGGACGCCGGCAAATCATCCTTGATGCCGAACAGGTCCTGCTCGTTACTGCCGTAACCGTGGAGGAAAATCACCAGGGGTTGATGGGTCGAATCGGGGTTGGCTTGCGCCAGGTATTTGAGCGGCAAGTCGGTTTGCAGCGGGGTTTGGGCGTGGACGGCGGTGGAGGCCAACAGTGTGAGCAGCGCGAGAATCTTCAACATGGGTCTTCCTTCACGGAATGCAGGATTCGCGCAAGAGCCTAACACTGTGAACCAGGCAGGAACATCTTCGGTGCGGCTCAAGCCGCTTTCGCTGGCAAGCCAGCTCCTACAGGGGTACGCGATCCTTGTAGGAGCTGGCTTGCCAGCGAAGAGGCCCGAACAGACGCTAGAGATTCCAGGTTCAGTCGTTGATCAACTTGCCCACCCGAATCGGCTCCCGCCCGGCCACTTTCGCCTGCCACGTCCCCGGCTGGGTATAGCGCCCACGATCGATGGCAAACAGCACACCGCTGGTGCCGGCCTGCACCGTGGTGACCTTGTCATTCAACGGGTCGACCACCTCGAACAGCGCATCGCCCTTCTCCACCCACTCGCCGGCTTCGCGCAGGAAACTGACCACGCCGTGATGCGGTGCGAACAGGTATTGAGTGCCTTCGAACGGCATGCCTTCGCAGCATTCAGCCGGCGCTGCCGGCCAAGCGCCCGCGATGAAACCCTGCTCGGCGAGAAAGCCCAGAATGGCCTCGCAATTGGCCTTGGCCTGATCGACGCGGGTGTCGCCCATGCTGCCCAGTTCCAGCGTGGTCGCCAGGTTAGCCGGTGGGATCGCCGCCGCCGGGAACGCCCTGGCCAGGCGCAGCCATGGCGAAGAACAGGATTCATCGAACGAACTGCCGCCGGAATCTTCACACAGCAACGCCACCCCAGCCTTCAGGCGCGCCGCCAGGGATTGCCATTGTGGCCAGTGCTGCGGCAACGCGTAAATGTGGATCACCGCGTCGAAATCGCAATGCAGGTCGAGGGTGACGTCGGCGTCGCAGGCATGGCGCAATAGCAGGCGATGCATGGCTTCCAGTTGCGATGGCGCCGCCGGCAAGCCATCGAGCACCTGGCCCATGGCCTGGCGAATCAGCGCGATGTTGGCCTGGGCGTCGCGGCCCAGTCGATCGCCGATCAACTCGGCCACCGGCGCACTGAGTTCGACGAACGAGCGGTTGAAGTTCTTGCCGCTGCCCAGCTCGAAACGCCCCATGTGGCTGCCTTGCAGGTGCTGGTCGAGACCAATGGGATTGGCCACCGGCACCAGTTCGATCACACCGTTCAACTGGCCTTGTTGTTCAAGTTCTGCCAGGCGCTGCTTCAACTCCCAGGCTGTGCGCATGCCCGGCAATTCGTCGGCGTGCAGGCTGGCCTGGATGTACACCTTGCGCGAGCCCGCTCCATAACGAAATACGCTCAGGGTGCGCTCGGTGCCCAGGTGGCTCCAGGGCAATGGGTGGTCGATGCGTTGCATGGAGAAACTCCTACAGTTGGGAAAGGTGTGGGCAGGATAAATCACGAGCACAAAAAAATGGCAGCCGCTTCAACGGCTGCCATTTTTTCAGCCTGCCCGCTTACTCGCCGTAAACGTCAAACTTGAAGTACTTGTCCTGCACTTGCTTGTACTTGCCATTGGCGCGAATGTCGGTGATGGCTTTGTTGAATTGCTCGGCCAGAGCGGTATCGCCCTTGCGCACGGCGATGCCGGCGCCGCCACCGAAGTATTTCGGATCGTTGTACTCAGGGCCAACGAAGGCAAATCCCTTGCCGGCGTCGGTTTTCAGGAAACCGTCGTCCAGGTTGACCGAGTCGGCCAACAGCGCGTCGATGCGACCGGAGACCATGTCCAGGTTGGCTTCCTGCTGGGAGCCGTAACGTACCAGGACAATCCCGGCTGGCTGCAGCACTTCAGTGGCGAAGCGGTCGTGGGTACTGGCGCGCAGCACACCGACTTTCTTGCCCTTGAGTTCGGTCAGCGGGTCCTTGACGTCGGTGCCTTCCTTCATCACGAAGCGCGCCGGCGTGTGGTAGTACTTGATGGTGAAATCGACGTTCTTCTTGCGGTCTTCGGTGATGGTCATGGACGATAGGATGGCGTCGATTTTCTTGACCTTCAACGCAGGGATCAGGCCGTCGAACTCTTGCTCGACCCAGGTGCACTTGACCTTCATCTGCTCACACAGCGCGTCGCCGATGTCCACGTCGAAACCGGTCAACTTGCCGTCAGGGGTTTTCATCGAGAATGGCGGGTAGCCGGCTTCAATACCGATGCGGATCGGCTTGGCGTCTTCGGCCACGGCGGTCAGGGACAACATCGACAGTGCCAGGGCACCGAACATCACTAGCTTCTTCATTTATAACTCCTGTGTGCGGAGGCTTTTATTGGCAGCTTCGATTGGCAGCGTTCGGTCAGCGCTTTGTGGGCGGTCACCGAAGTGGCCGGCAGTCTAGAGTGGCTACAGGAGGGCAAATTGCGTTGAGGCGACAAATATTTATAAAAACGTGGTGGTGCCAGACGAGCGCCATGGGGTCCGCGCCATCGTGGTGCAGAGCCTGGCAGACATCCCCCGTTTTGCCGTCAGATTTACCGCTTATCCAGTGTTATCTGACGGAACAAGCCGACTGGCGATGACCGATGTTTTACGGCACATTGAGCGCCCTTGCGACCCATCGAGAGTAGCGTGATGCCCACGTTGAACCTGATCCAGCACCACCCCGCCGAAGGTCCGGGTGCCATCGCCCACTGGGCCGAATCCCGAGGGCTGACGCTGAACGTGTTTCGTGCCGACCTCGGCCAATTGCCGCCCGTCAGCGCCGATCCCGTGATCCTGTTGGGCGGACCTTATGAATCCAATGCCGGGCCGGCCTGGTTGCAAGCCGAACGACAATGGCTCAAAGGCAGTCTCGAGCAGGACGCCGCCGTGTTCGCAATTTGCCTGGGTGCACAGTTGCTGGCATTGAGTCTCGGTGGGACTGTGCGGCGGCTGGACCAGACCGAAACCGGCTGGACCCGCGTAACCTTTAGCGATGGGCAAACGCTGAAGGTGCTGGAGTGGCACGAAGATGCCATCGACCTGTCGCCCAATGCACAACTACTGGCCAGCAGCGAGCAATGCGCGCAGCAGATGTACCGCGCCGGGCCGACGCGGTTGGGGTTGCAGTTTCATCCGGAGTGGAACGCCGCGTCGGTGGCCGAGTTGAATGCGCATTTTGGTGATGAGTCGCCGTTGCCACGGGGGGTGCAGGATGATGCGGCGTTCGCCGAGGTGTTTTCGTGGTTGAAAGTGACATTGGATGCGTGGTGGCTGGCCTCTACCGGTCGCTGATGCAGATCAACGCACATCCTGTGGCAAGCCCGCAAGCCCGCAAACCGCAATGATCAGCGGTATTTGAAACTCAGCACTCGCAACCAATCGCTTCACTGGCCGGCCGCAGCACCCCAGTACTCAGCACAAACCCCTCATCCAGCCACCCGGTCACACCGCCGATCATCTCCTTGACCGGATACCCCAACGCCGCCAGTTTCACCGCTGCCTTGTTGGCGCCGTTGCAGTGCGGGCCGGCGCAATAGACCACGAGCAGGCTGTTTTTCGTGTACTCCGACAAGCGTTCGGCAGTCAGCAGGCGCGTGGGAATGTTGATCGCGCCTGGCACATGCCCGCGCTCGAACGCCAGCGGGCCGCGCACGTCCACCAGCACGAAATCGATTTCACCTGCCTGCTGGCTGGCATGAACGTCGGAACAGTCGGTTTCGAACGTCAGACGGTTGCTGAAATGCATTAAGGCAATCGCCGAAGGGGCGGCGGGAATGTCGCGAACCAGGCTGGTCATTGGCTGTACTCCAAATGTTGAGTGGGCGTGGGAAGACTTTATCTCCCCGCCCGTTGCCGCTACAGTGGCGCACAAGTCACTGACCGGGAACTTTCCGCCAAATGCACCCCACTCCTGGATTGGTCGCGATCCTCGCCTACGACGGCCTCTGTACATTCGAGTTCGGCATTGCCGTGGAGATCTTCGGACTGGCTCGTCCCGAGTTCGATTTTCCGTGGTACACGCATCAAATCGTCGCGGTCGATCAGGGCCCGATGCGGGCCATGGGTGGCATCCAGGTGCTGGCCGATGGCGGCATGGAACTGCTCGCCGAGGCGCGGACCATCATCATTCCCGGTTGGCGCGACCGTAGCGCCGCGGTGCCCGACGAGCTGATCGCCGCTTTGCGCCAGGCCCATGCGCGGGGGGCGCGTTTGCTGTCGATCTGCTCCGGGGTGTTCGTCCTCGCCGCCACCGGGTTGCTCGACGGCCACGGCGCGACCACGCACTGGCGCTACACCGCGGAACTGGCCGAGCGGTTTCCCGGCATTCAGGTGGACCCGGACGTGTTATATGTCGATTCCGGCCAGTTGATCACCTCTGCGGGTAGCGCGGCCGGTATCGATGCCTGTCTGCATCTGGTGGCGCGGGATTTCGGCACCCAGGTGGCCAATGCCGTGGCGCGACGCCTGGTGATGTCGCCGCAACGCAGCGGCGGCCAGGCGCAATTCATTCCGACCCCGGTCAGCCCCACGCCGCGCAGCGACCTGTCCCGCGTTATGCAGTGGGCACGCGAGCGCCTGCACCAACCGCTGGAAGTGCGCGACCTGGCGAACGAAGCGGCGATGAGCGAGCGCACCTTCCTGCGTCGCTTCACCGAAGCCAGTGGCCAGTCGCCAAAAACCTGGTTGCAACATGAACGCATGGGCCGCGCCCGCGAGCTGCTGGAAGGCAGCCAGCACAACACCGAGCAGATTGCCGAGCGCTGTGGCTATCGCTCGGTGGAAAGTTTTCGGGTGGCGTTTCGAACGGTAGTGGGCGTGCCGCCGTCGGTGTACCGCGAGCGGTTTGGCCGCAGCACCCAGGCTGGTTTTTGAGGTGTTCTCTCGGGCCTCTTCGCTGGCAAGCCAGCTCCTACAGGGACATGTATTTCAACTGTAGGAGCTGGCTTGCCAGCGAAGGCGTCAGCCCAGTCACCGCCTGATCAGGGTTTGCGCAGCAAATAGGTATCCATGATCCAGCCATTGACCAACCGCGCCGCCTTGCGCACCCGCTCGATCTCATCGGCGACCTCCCCAAGCTTGCCGCTGATCAGGATCTCGTCCGGCGTCCCCAGGTACGCGCCCCAGTAAATCTCGGTGTCGCGGTCCGCCACCTGGTGATAGGCATCCTGGGCATCGAGCATCACCACCAGGGTGTCGGCATCGCTCACCTGGCCCGCCGCCAATCGCCGGCCGGTGGTGATTTCAACCGAGCGGCCAATCTGGTTGAGCGGCACCTTGTGCTGCGCCGCCAAGGCCTGGACGCTGGTAATGCCGGGGATCACCTCAAACTCAAACGCACAGGCACCCGAGGCCTGGATCGCCTGCAAAATGCGGATGGTGCTGTCGTACAGCGCCGGGTCGCCCCATATCAGGAAGCCACCGCACTGGCCGTCGGACACTTCTTCATTGATCAGCCGTTCGAAGGTCCGCTGCTTGGCCAGGTTCAGGTCGTCGACGCTGGCCTTGTAGTCGACCTCGCCGCGTTCGCGTTCCGGGCTGTGGGCTTCGACAATTCGATAGTCATGATCGGTGATGTAGCGTTCGCAGATCTCACGGCGCAAGTCGGTGAGCTTGTTTTTGCTCTCGCCCTTGTCCATGAGAAAAAACACATCGACCACGTTCAACGCCTTTACCGCTTGCATCGTGATGTAGTCGGGATTGCCGGCACCAATGCCGATCACCAGAAGTTTTTTCATCAAAGCATGTCCTCAGGCTCGGTGCCCGCAATGCGCAGCCGCCAGCGGCCATGGAAGCGCAACTCGACCGCCGACAAGGGCTCGACGTCGATCTGGGCAGACGACGCGCCTTGCAACACGTGCGTCAGCGCGGCGCGAATAATAAAGGGATGGGTGATTGCCACGATGTGTCCCGGCGTCGATTGCAACGTTGTCAACCAGGCGCCCACGCGCTCACCCAGTTGCAGTAACGACTCGCCACCGTGCGGGGCCAACGCCGGATCTTCCAGCCACTGCTGGAGCGCCTGTGCTTCGGTTTTTTGCAGGGTGGCGATGTGCTCTCCGTTCCAGCGGCCGAAGTTGCAGTCCTTGAGGGCGTCAATAATCTGCGGCGCGCTGCCGAACAGTCCGGCGGTTTGCCGGGTGCGCAGTTCAGGGCCACAGACCAGTCGTGGCGTACCTTTGAACTGATTGCAGCGGGACAGCCTGAGCGCCTGCCAATCCATCTCCAGCGGCTCATCCAGCGCAAAGCGCGCGAGCTTCTGGGCGACGGTTCGGGCATGACAAATCAGGGTTAAACGGGTCGCCTGCACCAGCAATCACTCTATCGATAAAAAGGAGCGACGGATTCAACTGACCGCCGCCGCGCAATTGTGCCGCAAGTCACCAGGCGGTGGGGACAGTTTCGTCAGGGTCGGAGGTCAAGACTTTCAGACAAGACTTGCCGGATTTTCTGATTTGGCTGACGGCATCGCAGGCAATCGCCTACACGCTTGTACGACTTCAACGAACCTTCCTACATCCGCCTTGCGCCCCATTTTTGGGCACGTTCGGGCCGGACAAAAATTAACTAGACAGGCAGTCCAGGTTAATTAAATACTCAGTTCAACGGACTGTTAAAGACTACTACTCACGCTCATCCAGCAGGAGCCCGGATGCCCTCTCCCGAATGCCCGACTACCGCGCCTGGCCCGACATCGAATGCGGGCAAACTTTTCGATTCGTGTTTAAAACCTTCAAGTCCAAGAAACCTCTGACCAGAAAAAGAGTGGCACCTGGCACACGATCAGATGACCACCGATTTAACGTGTGGAAAAACCGACAGTGATAGTCAGGTTCGGCACCCGACGCCGAACCGTTTGATACAGGAGTGTCTCCATGCTGGTCTTGCGTCCGGTCGAACTGGCCGACCTGCCACAATTGCAAAGGCTGGCGCGTGAAAGCCTGGTGGGCGTCACGTCGCTGCCCGATGACCGCGAACGACTGCGGGAAAAAATCCTCGACTCCTGCGCGTCGTTCGACAAGGACATCGCGGCTCATGGCCCGGAAAGCTATTGCTTCGTGCTGGAAGACCAGACCACCCGGCGATTGCTCGGCTGCTCGGAAATTCTCGCCACGGCCGGGTTCAGCGAGCCGTTCTACAGCCTGCGCAACCGACATTTCACCAGCGCCTCGCGGGAACTGAATATCGAGCACGACGTACCGGCGCTGTCGGTGTGCCACGATCTGAGCGGACACACTCTGCTGCGGGGCTTGCATGTCGATGCCACACAGGTGTGCAGCGCGCATTCAGAGTTATTGTCGCGGGCGCGCCTGTTGTTCATTGCCGCCCACGCCCGACGGTTCTGCGATGCGGTGATCACCGAAATCGTCGGCTACAGCAGCGATGAAGGCCACTCGCCGTTCTGGGACGCCGTGGGCAAGCATTTTTTCGACCTGCCGTACGCTGAGGCCGAACGGCTGTGCGGCCTGCAAAGCCGCACTTTTCTCGCAGATCTGATGCCGCAGTATCCGATCTACGTGCCCATGCTGCCCCAGGAAGCACAGGATTGTATTGGCGCGATCCATCCCGAGGGGCAGGAAGCCTTCGACATTCTCGAGCGTGAAGGTTTTGAAACCAACAGCTACGTCGATCTGTTCGATGGTGGCCCGACATTGTACGCCCGCACATCCGCCATTCGCTCCATCGCCCACAGCCAGCGCGGCGTCATCTCGTCCGGCCCGGTAATCGATGCCCGGGGCCGCTATCTGGTGAGCAACGATGGCTTGAAGGATTACCGCGCCATCGTCGCCGACCTGGACTACACCGCCGGCCAACCCGTCACCCTCGACACCACCCTGTGCGAGGCGCTGAACGTCACCACAGGCTGCCCAATCCGGTTGATCGCCCTGTGATCGCTCAGCCCGACAACCGCGAAGAAGGAACAACCGCATGATTGTCCGCCCGGTCCAGATCACCGACCTGCCCGCCCTGTTCGCCCTCGTACGCCACGCCGCGCCAGGGCTCAGCAGCCTGCCGGCCGACGAAGAGCGTCTGGCCCACCGGATCCGCTGGGCGCAACGCACGTTCGCCGGGCAGGTTGATCGCGCCGATGCCGATTATCTGTTCGTGCTCGAAGATGACGAACAGCGCGTGGTGGGGGTCAGCGCCCTGACCGGCGGCATCGGCTTGCGCGAGCCCTGGTACAACTACCGTGTGGGTTTGACCGTTAGCGCTGCGCCAGACCTGGGCATCCAGCGCCAGATCCCGACCCTGTTCCTGAGCAATGAATTGACCGGACAATCGGAAATCCGCTCGTTGTACCTGCGTCCCGATCAACGCGGCGGCAGCAATGGCCGCCTGCTCTCGCTCGGGCGCCTGTTGGTCGTGGCCGAATTTACCCAACTGTTCGGCGATAAACTGATCGCCGAATTGCGCGGCAGCACTGATGAGCGAGGCGGCTCGCCGTTCTGGGACAGCCTGGGCCGGCACTTTTTCAAGATGGATTTCAGCCACGCCGATCACTTGTCCGGGCTGGGCAACAAGTCGTTCATCGCCGAACTGATGCCGCGCCAGCCGCTATACACCTGCCTGCTCACCGAACAGGCCCGTGCGGTGATCGGCAAGGTGCATCCCAATACCGAAACGGCACTGAAGATTCTCAACGCGGAGGGGTTTGCCCACCAGGGCTACATCGATATTTTCGATGGCGGTCCGGTGATCGAAGCTCCGGTTTCCGGGGTCCGAACCGTGCGCGACAGCCAGGCGCTGCAACTGGCCATTGGTTTATTGGACGATCACGCGCCGCTCTGGTTGATCCACAACCGCCGTCTGGAAAACTGTCGCATTACCTGCGCCCCGGCCCGACAGGTGGGCCACAGCCTGGTGGTTGATCGCCTGACCGCCAAGCGCTTGCAGCTACAGCCCGGCGACTCGGTGCGCGCCGTGGCGCTGCTCGGGCAAGGGCACCAGGCCGTGGCGGCGTGACCTATCAGGTTCATGTCGCAGGCGTCAATCAGGCCTAACCCAGCAAATTCGTCATCATTCTCACCCTGCTCGCGTGATAGCCTTTTATTTCTTCGGCGTTGACACTTTTGCTCAAGCCCTTCCATTCCATTGGTGGAACTCATATGTCCTGGCTTTCTCATCAAGATTTGCGCCGCAATTTTCGCCAACTGTTCGCCTCCGACACCTGCTACCACACGGCGTCGGTGTTCGACCCGATGTCGGCGCGCATCGCCGCTGACCTGGGCTTCGAGGTGGGGATACTCGGCGGTTCGGTCGCCTCGCTGCAGGTGCTGGGTGCGCCTGACTTTGCCTTGATCACCCTCAGCGAATTTGCTGAGCAGGCCACGCGCATCGGGCGTGTCGCCCAGTTGCCGGTGATTGCCGACGCCGACCACGGCTATGGCAACGCGCTCAACGTGATGCGCACCATCGTCGAACTCGAACGCGCCGGCGTCGCCGCGCTGACCATCGAAGACACCCTGCTGCCTGCGCAGTTTGGCCGTAAATCCACCGACCTGATCACGGTCGCCGAAGGCGTCGGCAAGATCCGCGCGGCACTGGAAGCCCGCTGCGACAAGGAAATGGCAATCATCGCCCGCACCCACGCCGGGATTTTGCCGGTGCAGGAAATCATCAGCCGCACCCGCCAATACCAGCAAGCCGGCGCCGACGGCATCTGCATGGTGGGCGTCAAGGACTTTGACCACCTGGAGCAGATCGCCGAGCACCTGAGCGTGCCGCTGATGCTGGTCACCTATGGCAACCCGCTGCTGCGCGACGACAAACGCCTGGCCGAACTGGGTGTGCGCGTGACCATCGACGGCCACGGCGCGTACTTCGCCGCGATCAAGGCGACCTACGACAGCTTGCGCGAGCAACGCCAGATCCTCACCCAGACCTCGGACCTGAGCGCGACGGAATTGACCCACACCTACACGCAACCTGAGGAATACATCCGCTACGCGGAAGAATTCATGAGCGTGAAGGAGTGACGGGCTAGCCCATTTCGACGCCTTCGCGAGCAGGCTCGCTCCCACAGGTTGACCGCTCTGGACGCCACACCCAAGAACCTTGTAGGAGCTGGCTTGCCAGCGAAAGCGGTGTGTCTGCCACGCAGACCTTGGCTGACCGAACGCCTTCGCCGGCAAGCCAGCGCCTACAGGGACTGCGCCAGACGCCAATGCCGGGAATACCCGAAAAACTTGTAGGAGCTGGCTTGCCAGCGAAGAGGCCGGCCCATTCACCACCAATCCACCTGCCTATCACCCTCACTGATGCACCATGACATCCACCCAAACCCAGCGCATGTTGAGCCCTCAAACGGAGGGATTCGCCCGCGCCGAGTTGTTCGCGCAAACCGGTGACCAACTGAAACGGGTGGCGACGGGCGATGCGATCCTGGTGCCGGTCGAGTAGCCCCGACGGTCTAGGCTGTTGGGGTACGCTCAACAGCCGGAGGCTCCCATGCATCTCGAAGGTTCCTGCCATTGCGGCGCGGTGTCGTTCAGCTTGACCAGCGCCCACCCCTACCCTTACCAGCGCTGCTACTGTTCGATCTGCCGCAAGACCCAAGGCGGTGGCGGGTATGCGATCAACCTCGGTGGCGACGCCGCCAGCCTCAAGGTACGCGGGCGCAAGCACATCGCGATCTACCATGCGCGGCTCAAGGACGACGGTGACAAACGTGCCCACAGCAGCACCGCCGAACGGCATTTCTGCGCGGTCTGTGGTTCGGGGTTATGGCTGTTCAGCCCGGAGTGGCCGGAATTGATTCACCCGTTCGCCTCGGCCATCGACACCCCGCTGCCAGTGCCGCCGGAGCATACGCACTTGATGCTGGGGTCAAAGGCGCCGTGGGTAGAGGTACAGGTTATGCCGGGGGATCAGCAGTTCGAGGTGTACCCTGAAGAGTCGATTGCGCAGTGGCATGAGCGGTTGGGTCTGAACCGTTAGTTTTTTTGTGGCTGATGGCCCCTTCGCGAGCAGGCTCGCTCCTACAGGGATCACGCGAACCCAGTGGGAGCGGGCTTGCCCGCGAAGGCGTCCGCCAGAACAGCCAGGAACTATCAGGCCGCCGCGGGCACACCGCTGTGAAAGCGGAATTCCACATCCGGCGATTCGATCAGTTCCTGCTCGGCAGCCCGCACCCTGTCGATCACCTGGACGATGTCCTTGGCGTCGCCATACTGGTAGGCCAGTTTCAGGTATCCCTGGAAATGCCGCGCTTCGCTCTTGAGCAAACCGAAATAAAACTTGCCCAGTTCTTCGTCCAGATGCGGCACCAGCGCCTCGAAACGCTCGCAGCTGCGGGCCTCGATGAAGGCCCCGACCACCAGCGTGTCGACCAGTTTCACCGGCTCATGACTGCGCACCACTTTGCGCAGCGCCGAGGCGTAGCGCCCGGCGGAGAGCTGGCGTAGTTCGATCTTGCGACGTTTCATCAGGCGCATCACTTGTTCGTGGTGCACCAGTTCTTCCCGGGCCAGGCGCGACATCATGTTGATCAGGTCGACGTGGGAATGGTACTTGGCGATCAGGCTCAACGCGGTGCTGGCGGCCTTGAATTCGCAGTTCTTGTGGTCGATCAGCAGGGTTTCCTGATCGGCCAGCGCGGCTTGAACCCAGCCGTCGGGAGTGCGGCAGCCAAGGAACTCGTGAATTTCGGGAAGGATCATGGGGCTCACGGAAAAATAGGTTCAAAACGAAGGGCGCCGATTATACCGGCCTGTCCGCAGACCACCAGTCGCCAACCATTGATAGGCATCAAGTCCCCGATTCGCCGGCAACAACTATAGTTGTGCAACGCCGTGCTTTTTCATTTTCTGGAGATCGTGCACATGCAATCCATCCGCAGCATCCTGGTGGTCATCGAGCCTTCACCCGATGAGAGCCTGGCCCTGGCCCGCGCCAAGTTGATCGCGTGCAAGACCCAGGCGCACTTGCACCTGCTGGTTTGCGACAAGAAGCATGATCACTCCGAACACTTGCGGGGGCTCAAGGAAGAACTGCTGGAGATCGGCTACAGCGTCACCACTGAACAGGCGTGGCGCGACAGCCTGCATGAAACCATCATTGACGTGCAGCAGGCCGAAGGTTGTGGGCTGGTGGTCAAGCAACACTTTCCAGACAGCGCCCTGAAAAAAGCCCTGTTGACGCCCGAAGACTGGAAATTGCTGCGCCACTGCCCGGTGCCGGTGCTCCTGGTAAAAACCGCTGGCTCCTGGAAAGACAAGGTCATCCTGGCCGCCATCGACGTCGGTAATGCGGACGGCGAACACCGTCACCTGCACAACACCATCATCGATCACGGCTATGACATCGCCAGCCTGGCCAAGGCCCAGTTGCACGTCATCAGCGCCCACCCGTCGCCGATGCTGTCGTCGGCCGACCCGACGTTTCAACTCAGCGAAACCATCGAGGCGCGATACCGCGAGCAATGCAAGTCGTTCCAGGCTGAATTCGACATTGACGATGACCACCTGCACATCGAGGAAGGCCCGGCAGACGTGTTGATTCCATTCATGGTGCACAAGCTGCAGGCGGCCGTGACCGTGATCGGCACCGTGGCGCGCACCGGGTTGTCAGGGGCGCTGATCGGCAATACGGCGGAGGTGGTGCTCGATGCGGTGGAGAGTGATGTGCTGGTGCTCAAGCCACAGGAGATTGAGGATCACCTGGAGGAAATTGCCGGCAACCATTGAGATTTTTGGCGCCTGTGAAATCTCCTTCGCTGGCAAGCCAGCTCCTACAGGACGACGCAAGACCTGTAGGAGCTGGCTTGCCAGCGAAGCTTTTAACGGTCAACCGCCAAAAACATCCTTGAGGAACCCCGGTGCGATATAGCGCTGGTAATGCGCCTCGGACAACAGGAAAAATTCCCGATCAATGGCATCGCGCAATTCTGGCAGGTTCCAGTCGCGAAACTCCGGCAGCAACACCATTCCGTAGGCTTCCAGGTTATTGATCACCCGTGCGCCCCGGGCGATCAACTGGTAGGCCCAGCAATATTCCGACTGATGGGGCACGAAGCGGATCTTGCGCTGCTCCAGCTGCATTCTGAGCAAAGCGGGGTCGAAAATTTCCACCTTGGCGGCCATCACTTGGGACAGCAACTGCTCCAGGCGCAGCCACACCGCGCGCTTTTCTTCCTCGTTGTAACCGTTCCAGTGGATCACTTCGTGATGGAAACGCTTGCAGCCACGGCACACCAGGTCACCGTAGACAGTGGAGCAAAGGCCGACGCACGGCGTCTTGATGGTCTGATTGGGCATAGTTAGGCAAAACGCGAAAAAGCAAAACAGGCCGGCATGTTAGCCCTTTGCCGGCCATTGATCACCCCTCAAAGTACAGGGCCAAGCCTGCGCCGGCCTTTGCCGAGGCTCACCACCAAAGTCCAATAAACACTGACTTACCTTTAATTTTTTTTTGCCGTAGAATCAGCCTGCCTTTTTAGGCGCCAATGTCCGTTAGAAGCTGTTTTCAAAGCGTCACGAGCACAGTCGTTCCTTCAGAGCGGTGTTGGCGATGGGTTTTTCCAGCGGGGAAAAGCCCAACGCCAACCCTCATCAGCTCCCGTTCTGCAGGCGTAAAACTTTGAAAGCAGCTTCTGTAAGGAATTGTCGGTAATTCTGGCTAAGTGGCTCACAACGCCATGCAGCGCATGAGTACGGCAATTTCGGGATGAGCGTCCCGGACACCCATTTGGGACCACTGATGAGGGTAATAACTGTGCTTGAAGCCTACCGCAAACATATCGAAGAGCGTGCAGCACTGGGTATCGTTCCCCAGCCGCTTAACGCCGAACAAACTGCAGGCCTGGTCGAGCTGCTGAAAAATCCCCCGGCTGGCGAAGAAGCATTCCTCGTTGACCTGATCACCCATCGCGTTCCGCCTGGCGTGGACGAAGCAGCATATGTCAAGGCCGGCTTCCTGTCCGCCATCGCCAAAGGCGAAGCCAACTCCCCCCTGATCGACAAGAAGCGCGCTGTTGAACTGCTCGGCACCATGCAGGGCGGCTACAACATCGTGACCCTGGTCAACCTGCTGGACGACGCCGAACTGGCGCCAGTAGCGGCCAAAGAACTCAAGCACACCCTGCTGATGTTCGATGCCTTCCACGACGTCGCTGAAAAAGCCAAGAACGGTAACGTACACGCCAAGGGCGTGCTGCAATCCTGGGCTGACGGCGAGTGGTTCGTGAAACGCCCTGTGCTGGCGGACAAGATCAGCCTGCGCGTGTTCAAGGTGCCTGGCGAAACCAACACCGACGACCTGTCCCCTGCTCCTGATGCCTGGTCCCGTCCAGACATCCCGCTGCACGCACTGGCCATGCTGAAAATGGCCCGTGACGGCATCGTGCCGGACGAGCAAGGCGTCACCGGTCCGATGAAGCAGATCGAAGAAATGCGCAACGCCGGTTTCCCTATCGCCTACGTCGGTGACGTGGTCGGTACCGGTTCTTCGCGGAAATCGGCCACCAACTCGGTACTGTGGTTCTTCGGCGACGACGTGCCTTACGTGCCGAACAAGCGTGCCGGCGGTTTCTGCTTCGGCAACAAGATCGCACCAATTTTCTACAACACCATGGAAGACGCCGGCGCACTGCCGATCGAATTCGATGTGTCCGGCATGAACATGGGCGACGTGATCGACCTGTACCCGCATGCTGGCAAAGTCTGCAAGCACGGCACCGACGAAGTCCTGACCACCTTCGAAATGAAAACCCCGGTGCTGTTGGACGAAGTCCGTGCTGGCGGCCGTATCCCGCTGATCATCGGCCGTGGCCTGACCGAGAAGGCGCGAGCCGAGCTGGGCCTGCCACCTTCGACGCTGTTCAAGAAGCCAGAAGCTCCCGTTGAAAGCACCAAGGGCTTCACCCTGGCGCAGAAGATGGTCGGCAAGGCTTGCGGCGTGACCGGCGTTCGTCCGGGCACCTACTGCGAACCGAAGATGACCACCGTCGGCTCCCAGGACACCACCGGTCCGATGACCCGTGACGAACTGAAAGACCTGGCATGCCTGGGCTTCTCGACCGACCTGGTGATGCAGTCCTTCTGCCACACCGCGGCTTACCCTAAGCCGATCGACGTGACCACCCACCACACCCTGCCTGACTTCATCATGACCCGCGGCGGCGTTTCCCTGCGTCCGGGCGACGGCATCATCCACTCGTGGCTGAACCGCATGCTGCTGCCAGACACTGTCGGTACCGGTGGTGACTCCCACACCCGCTTCCCGATCGGCATCTCGTTCCCGGCCGGTTCCGGCCTGGTAGCGTTCGCCGCTGCCACCGGCGTCATGCCGCTGGACATGCCTGAGTCGATCCTGGTTCGCTTCAAAGGCGAACTGCAGCCAGGCGTCACCCTGCGTGACCTGGTTCACGCCATTCCTTACTACGCGATCCAGAAAGGCCTGTTGACCGTAGAGAAGAAAGGCAAGAAGAACGCCTTCTCCGGTCGCATCCTGGAGATCGAAGGCCTGCCTAAGCTGACCGTCGAGCAAGCGTTCGAACTGTCCGACGCCTCGGCCGAACGTTCGGCTGCCGGTTGCACCATCCAGCTGTCCAAAGAGTCGATTGCCGAATACCTGCAGTCCAACATCACCCTGCTGCGCTGGATGATCGGCGAAGGCTACGGCGATGCACGTACTCTGGAACGTCGCGCTCAAGCGATGGAAGCCTGGCTGGCCAACCCTGAGCTGCTGCAAGCGGACAAAGACGCTGAATACGCTGAAGTCATCGAGATCGACCTGGCCGACATCAAGGAGCCTGTGCTCTGCGCGCCAAACGATCCGGACGACGCTCGCCTGCTCTCCAGCGTTGCTGGCGAGAAGATCGACGAAGTGTTCATCGGTTCGTGCATGACCAACATCGGTCACTTCCGCGCTGCCGGCAAGTTGCTGGAACAGGTCAAGGGTCAGCTGCCAACCCGTCTGTGGCTGTCGCCGCCGACCAAGATGGACGCTCACCAGCTGACCGAAGAAGGCTACTACGGCATCTACGGAAAGGCCGGCGCTCGCATGGAAATGCCGGGTTGCTCGCTGTGCATGGGTAACCAGGCACGTGTAGAAGCCAACTCCACTGTGGTGTCGACGTCGACCCGTAACTTCCCGAACCGTCTGGGTGACGGCGCGAACGTCTACCTGGCTTCGGCTGAGCTGGCGTCCGTGGCTTCCATCCTGGGTCGCCTGCCGACCGTCGAGGAGTACATGGAATACGCTGGCAAGATCGACAGCATGGCGGCCGATGTCTACCGCTACCTGTCCTTCGACCAGATCGCCGAGTTCCGTGAAGCTGCTGCGAACGCCAACATCCCGGTCGTTCAAGCCTAACGCTACAAAGCCATGAAAAACGCCGCCCATCGCGAGATGAGCGGCGTTTTTTTATGCCCGTAATTTCACCGTTATCCCCTGTAGGAGTGAGCCTGCTCGCGATAGCGGTCAGTTTGCTGCATCTTTATCGACTGCCCCACCGCCATCGCGAGCAGGCTCACTCCTACAGGGGTGTGTTCTGTTTGAGGGCCTGTTGAACGGCCCCATCCACACTCAACCCACTCAATACCACCCCATTGCCCTCAACCTCCGGCAACGCTGCCAATGCCGTTTCTACGCGATCCTTGAGGCGCGCCAGGATCAAGCGGGTGCCGGCCTGATGCACCTGCAGGAAAAACTCCTGCAACGCCTCGATGCTGGTGCCGTCCAGGTCAGGGGATTCCTCCAGGCTGAGAATCACCGTGTGAATCGGCGCCTGCGAGTGCCGGATCAAACGCAATGCGCCACCCAGAATTCGCTCGACGTTAGCAAAGAACAACGCTTCGCTCGGCCGGACAATCAGCACTCCCGGCTCAGTCGTCGCCGCCGGATGCCGCTTTACATCGACAAAATCGTGACCACCATCGATCCGCCCGAGTATCTGGATGTCCGCCGCTGACATCTGTTTGAGCATCAACAACACACTGATTGCCACCGATACCAACAGACCGTCCAGCACCCCCAGCACCAGCACCGCCGCCACGGCGCAGATCACCAGCACACGGTCACGGCGCCAGACGAAATAGCGTCCCAGCGGCTGCAAGCTCAAGCCGCGACCCAACGCATGGATAACGATGGCAGCGAGAATCGGTTCCGGCGTCAGGGCGATATACGGCAGCACCGTCAGGACAATCAGCAACACCACCAGCGCCGCCACGCCGCCGGCCAGGCGCGAGGTCGCACCAGCCGCCTCGTTCGCCGACGTTGCCGAATACCCCGCCCCCGCCGGCATGCCGTGGAACAGGCCGGACAGCAAGTTCGACGCGCCAAGCGCCAGCAGATCGCGGTTCGATGTCACCCGGTCGCCGTGCTTGAGCGCATACGAACTGATCGAGCCATAGGACTCCGCGTACAGAATCATCACCATGGCGAACGCCAGTTCACCCAGGCGCAACCAGTCGGCAAACGGCAACACGGGCCACTGCGGGACGTCCAGGCTCAGATCAATCACGCCGATCAGCTTCACGCCATGGGCCGGCAGGTCGAGCCACTGCCCCGCAACGATGCCGATCACCACCACCAGCAAACCGCCCGGCAGACGCCGAAACCATGCGAACAGCACCAGCAAGGCCAACGCCACCGCGCCGACCGCTGCTGCGGCCCAGTTCCACTGTGGCAGTTGTTCGAGCAACTGCGGCAGAAAACGCACCAGGTTGGCATCGGTCAAATGCACCCCAACCACACTGGCGACCTGCTTGAGAATGATGGTCAACGCCAGGCCAAAGGCAAAACCGCGTAGCACCGGTTTGGCGATGAACGAGGTCACACTGCCGAGTTTGAACACACCGGCCAACAGGAAAAACACCCCGGTCATGACCACCAGGCCGATGGCCAGGGTTGAACGAAGTTCAGGATCGCCATTGGCCAGCGTCGCAGTGGCCGCCGCCAGTACCGCAGCAGACGACGAAGTCGCGGAGACAATCGCAAAGCGGCTGGTCCCGATCAGGCCGTAGCACAGCAACCCGGCGAACAAGGCGATCACCCCGGCCTGGGGCGCCAGTGCAGCGATGCTTGAATAGGCCACCGCTTCGGGCAGCAGCAGCCCGGCAATCGACAAACCGGCGAGCAAGTCTTGCCAGCGATTGGGTTGTTCGGCGGGGTTGGGCGGAGCGGCGCTCGACAATCCGGTGTCTCCAGGCGAAAAAAAACCGCTGCACATACGTGCAGCGGCCACTGTAGCTGTCAATCCGGCACTGCGCGAGCTGGTCGCGCGATTACGCGGTCAGGGAGTAGATCAACGCACTGATCGCCACCAGGCCCACCGCCGTCACGAAGACGTTGGAGGCCTGGCCACGGTAGCGGACCATCGCCGGGACTTTGCGGATCGCGTACATCGGCATCAGGAACAGGATCGCCGCGATCACCGGGCCACCGAGGGTTTCGATCATGCCGAGGATGCTCGGGTTCAGGGTAGCGACGATCCAGCACACCACCAGCATGAAGGCGGCGGTCATGCGGTCCAGGGCCTTGGCCGACGGACGCTTGCCGCTCTTGACGATCAGGCCCTTGAGGCCTTCGCTGGCGCCAATGTAGTGGCCCAGGAATGACTTGGAAATGGCCACAAACGCAATCAACGGCGCCGCGAAGGCGATGGTCGGGTTGCTGAAATGGTTGGCCAGGTACGACAGGATCGACAGGTTCTGCGCCTTGGCTTCAGCCAGTTGCGCTGGCGACAGGGTCAGCACGCAACTGAAGACGAAGAACAACACCATCGCCACCATCAGCAGGTGGGCGCGGGACAGGATCTGCGAACTGCGTTCCTCGGCGTGCTCGCCGTAGCGACGCTTCTGGTCCACGGCGAACGCCGAGATGATCGGCGAGTGGTTGAACGAGAACACCATCACCGGAATCGCCAGCCACAAGGTGTGCAGCAACGCCGAGGGCGCCGGCACGCTGCTGGCGGTGGCGAGGATGCCGCCGTTCCAGTGCGGCACCAGGTACACCGCCAGGAACAGCAACGCGACGATGAATGGATAGACCATCAGGCTCATGGCCTTGACGATCAATTGCTCACCGCAACGCACTACTGCCAGCAGACCGAGGATCAACACCAGCGACAGTACGGCGCGCGGCGGCGGCGTGATGTGCAGTTGATGCTCGAGGAAGCTGCCCACGGTGTTGGTCAGCGCCACGCTGTAAATCAGCAGGATCGGGAAAATCGCGAAGAAGTACAGCAAGGTGATCAGCGCACCGGCCTTGATGCCGAAATGCTCTTCCACCACCTCGGTGATGTCGGCGCCTTCGCGACCGGACAGCACGAAACGGGTCAGCCCGCGGTGGGCGAAGAACGTCATCGGGAACGCAAGCAATGCGAGGACCAGCAGCGGCCAGAACCCGCCCAGGCCTGCGTTGATCGGCAAAAACAGGGTGCCAGCACCAATCGCCGTGCCAAACAGGCCCAGCATCCAGGTGGTGTCCTGGCGATTCCAGCTCGACAGCGTCACGGGTGTCGCTTCTACATAGCGTTTGTTGACGCTATTGGCCTGCTCATTCATCCGGTGGGATCTCCACATTCCGGTCACTTGCCACCCGGCAGGACGCGTCGGAATACCCGACAGATAGCGCCCCGGCCGGAACAGGGGCGCGATTCTGGAGGATTAGTGAACAGAAGCAAAGACTTAGGTGAGGAACGGCAGTACCAGATCGCCGATATTCCTGCTCTGTAGGAGCTGGCTTGCCAGCGAAGGCATCCTCAAATGCAGCGCTGCACTCACGGCCGCCTTCGCCGGCAAGCCGGCTCCTACAATTGATCGTTGCGGGACACAAAAACCATCTACAACCCAGACTCTGTAGGAGCTGGCTTGCCAGCGAAGGCATCCTCAAATGCAGCGCTGCACTCACGGCCGCCTTCGCCGGCAAGCCGGCTCCTACAATTGATCGTTGCGGGACACAAAAACCATCTACAACCCAGCCCCCTGTAGGAGCTGGCTTGCCAGCGAAGGCGTCCTCAAATGCAGCGCTGCACTCACGGCCGCCTTCGCCGGCAAGCCGGCTCCTACAATTGATCGTTGCGGGACACAAAAACCATCTACAACCCAGACTCTGTAGGAGCTGGCTTGCCAGCGAAGGCGTCCTCAAATGCAGCGCTGCACTCACGGCCGCCTTCGCCGGCAAGCCGGCTCCTACAAGGAGATGTGTTGATTTTCCTGCTGCACTTGATCGCCTTGGCGCAATCTGCACTTGATAAAGGTCTGGCGTCATGTATTTTTAATGAACCCGCATCCTTCCCGGAGTCTTCCCATGCCACTGGTTCGCGTCGACATCAAGAAACATCAGGACCCCACACACGCCAAGCACATCGGCCAACTGATCTACGCCGCCATGCGCGAGACCATTGGCGTTCCGGAGCACGACAACTTCCAGATCCTGGCCGAACACGACGAACAGCATTTCATCTTCGATCCGGCGTATCTGGGCATCCAGCGCACCGATCACCTGGTCGTCATCCAGATCACCCTCAATGAAGGGCGGACCCTGGAACAGAAAAAGAACCTCTACAAAACCATCGCCGAAAGTCTCAACGCCGAGCTTTCCGTGCGCCTGGAAGACGTTTTCATCAATCTGGTGGAAGTGAAAAAAGAGAACTGGTCGTTCGGCAACGGCATCGCCCAATACGCCCTCTGATATTCAACCCGCCAAACGAGAATTGCCATGCCCCGAGTTTCCCGCAAACAAGCCGACCTGAACCGCGAGACCATCGTCGATGCCGCCACCCGGCTGTTTCGCGAGCGGGGCCTGCACGGGATCAGCGTGGTCGATGTGATGGCCGCCGCCGGCTTGACGCATGGTGGTTTCTACGGGCATTTCGAATCCAAGGAAGCACTGGCGCAAGAAGCCAGTGGCCGCGCTTTCGACCAGGCGGCGCAACGCTGGCAATCGCGCGTGGCCGAACATGACAGCAAGGACGCCGCCCGTCGTGCGGTGATCGAGCCCTACCTGTCCAACGAAAGCCGGGACAATCCCGGTGAGAGTTGCCCGGTCGTCGCCTTTGCCGGTGACATGTGCCACGAGGCGTCCGAGAGCCGCTTGCGTCAAACCTATCTGCAAGGCCTGAACAACCTGCTCGATTCCCTCGGCTCATTGGTCGACACCGAGGACGAAGCCGGCAAACGGCAGCAGGCCCTGGTGCAGTATTCGCTGATGTTCGGCGCGCTGATGCTGTCGCGGGCCACCCGTGGCGACCCGCTGTCGGACGAAGTTCTCGAGGCGGCCCGGGCCGTACTCATCCCGTCGAAATAAAAGCGCTCCGGGTCGCGCATCAAACGCTCCCAGGCTCCTACAATGATCGCAGCCAGCGCAACGCCACGCGGACTTGCCCTCTCGAGGGGCGATCGCTGCCGATTGCCAAGCTATCCTTGAATCAGCAGTCTCTATTGACGTTCGAGCCGATTTTCCGATGCCCACAGGGAGCCAAGCATGCCTGCAACCGTTCTGGTACTGGTTGAAACCATCAATGATTACCTGCCTATTCTCGAACATCAGGGTTTCCACCTGATCCTGGCCCCGACGCCTGCCGAGCGCGCCGAAGCCATCGCCCGCCATGCCGGGCAGATCGACGCCGTCCTCACCCGCGGCCCACTGGGGTTGTACGCCGATGAAATCGCTGCGCTGCCCAACCTGAAGATCATCTGCGTGATTGGTGCCGGTTACGAACACGTCGACCTGCAAGCCGCTGCCAATCGGGGCATTACTGTCACCAATGGCGCCGGAGTCAATGCCTCGTCCGTCGCCGATCACGCCATGGCGTTGCTGCTCTCGCTGGTACGCGATGTGCCGCGCTGCGATGCCGCCGTGCGGCGTGGCGAATGGCCGAAAATCATGCGCCCTTCCCTCGCCGGCAAACGCCTGGGTATCCTCGGCCTCGGCGCTGTCGGCATGGCCATCGCCAAACGCGCGAGCGCCGGTTTCGACATGAGCATTAGCTACCACAACCGCCAGCATCGCAGCGATGTGCCCTATACCTTCTGCTCGACCCCCACCGAACTGGCGCGCGCCTCGGACTTTTTGATCGTCGCCACGCCCGGCGGCCTGGGCACCAAGCACCTGATCAATCGCCAGGTGCTCGACGCATTGGGGCCCAAGGGGTTTATCGTCAACATCGCACGGGCCAGCGTGATCATCACAGCCGACCTGATCAGCGCCCTGGAACAACGACGGATCGCCGGCGCCGCCCTGGATGTATTCGACACCGAACCTCAGGTGCCGGATGCGTTCAAGACCTTGAGCAATGTGATCCTCACGCCGCACGTCGCCGGGCTGTCCCCGGAGGCCACCCAGGGCACCGTCGAACTGGTGGGCAAGAACCTCGTGGCATTTTTCACCAGCCAACCGGTGCTGACCCCCATCGACCTGCCACCCGCTATGAGCCGGGTTGCCCAGTGACAATAATTCAAACAGCTGTATCAAAAACAATGATTGGCCGGCAACACGCTCACCTATAAGGGCTGTTCGCGGTTGTCGG
This sequence comes from Pseudomonas sp. NFX15, assembly GCF_049132105.1. Classification (NCBI taxonomy): domain Bacteria; kingdom Pseudomonadati; phylum Pseudomonadota; class Gammaproteobacteria; order Pseudomonadales; family Pseudomonadaceae; genus Pseudomonas; species Pseudomonas sp. NFX15. The sequence goes on along the minus strand of NZ_JAFMPV010000006.1, from coordinate 233,831 downwards.
TGCGGGGTGGGCGCATTAGATTAGCCAATAGTTTCAGGTCTTAAAAATAAGCAGAAGGGATAAGCATGGCGCTCAACGATCAGTCCACCCGTATCCGCACCGGCGAAGAACTCGATGCCAGCCTGATTGATCCGTACCTCAAGGCCCACATTCCAGGGCTCAGCGGTCTGCCACAGATCAGCCAGTTCCCGGGCGGTGCGTCGAACCTCACCTATTTGCTGGAATACCCCGAACAGGAATTCGTCCTGCGTCGCCCGCCCTTCGGCCACAAGGCCAAATCGGCCCACGACATGGGCCGAGAATTTCGCATCCTCAATCAACTGCGCGACGGCTTTCCGTACTGCCCCAAGGCCTATGTGCACTGCACCGACGAATCGGTGATCGGTGCCGAGTTCTATGTGATGGAACGGGTCAACGGCATCATCCTGCGCTCGGAGCTGCCACCGGAGCTGGGCCTGGACTCGGCAAAAACCGAAGCCCTGTGCAAGAGTTTCATCGACAAGTTCGTGGAGCTGCACCGCGTCGACTACAAGGCCTACGGTCTGGGCGACCTCGGCAAGCCCGAAGGCTACGTCGCCCGGCAGATCAAGGGCTGGAGCGATCGCTACGAAAAAGCCCTGACCCCGGACGCGCCACTGTGGGAAGCGGTGAAAGCCTGGCTCAACGACAAGATGCCGGCCGACCATCCGACCTCCAGCATCGTGCACAACGATTACCGCTTCGACAACGTGATCCTCGACCCGAACAACCCGATGCAGATCATTGGCGTGCTCGACTGGGAACTGACCACCCTCGGTGATCCGCTGATGGACCTGGGCAACACCCTCGCCTACTGGATCGAAGCCGACGACCCGGCACCGGTGCAACTGATGCGCCGCCAGCCAAGCCACGCACCCGGCATGCTGACCCGCCGCGAGTTCGTCGACTACTACGCCGAACGCTCAGGCATGCGCATCGACAATTTCGACTTCTACTACACCTATGGCCTGTTCCGCCTGGCCGGCATCGTCCAGCAGATCTACTACCGCTTCTACCACGGCCAGACCCAGGACAAACGCTTCGCGCAGTTCATCCACATGAACAAGTTGTTGGAACAGATGAGCCTGCAAGTCATCAAAAAATCCAGCCTCTAACCCGACTCCGCCGGATCACACAACTCCCTGTAGGAGCGAGCCTGCTCGCGAAGGTCTTTAGCGATAACGCACGTTCACTGACCAAACGCAGCAAGCCCGCCCCACCAGGTACATCACTCGCCACACCCCGGCATTCGACTCAATAACAAGACTTTTCATAAGGGAATCCCATGTCCAAGACCCAGTTGTTCGACCTCGACGGCAAGATCGCTTTCGTCTCCGGCGCCAGCCGTGGCATCGGTGAAGCCATCGCCAAACTGCTGGCCCAGCAAGGCGCCCACGTCATCGTCTCCAGCCGTAAACTCGAAGGCTGCCAACACGTCGCTGACGCCATCATCGCCGCCGGCGGCCAAGCCACCGCCATTGCCTGCCACATCGGCGAGATGGAACAGATCAGCCAGGTCTTCGCCGGCATCAAGGAACAATTTGGCCGCCTCGACATCCTGGTCAACAACGCCGCGACCAACCCGCAGTTCTGCAACGTACTGGACACCGACCTCAGCGCCTTCCAGAAAACCGTCGACGTGAACATCCGCGGCTACTTCTTCATGTCAGTCGAAGCCGGCAAACTGATGCGCGAAAACGGCGGCGGCAGCATCATCAACGTCGCCTCGATCAACGGCGTTTCGCCGGGGATCTTCCAGGGCATCTACTCGGTGACCAAGGCCGCCGTGATCAACATGACCAAGGTGTTCGCCAAGGAATGTGCGCAGTTCGGGATTCGCTGCAACGCGTTGCTGCCGGGCCTGACTGACACCAAGTTCGCCTCGGCACTGGTGAAAAACGAAGCCATCCTGAACACCGCGTTGCAGCAAATTCCGCTGAAGCGCGTGGCAGATCCAAGCGAAATGGCCGGCGCGGTGCTGTATTTGGCGAGTGATGCCTCCAGCTACACCACCGGCGTATCGCTGAACGTGGATGGCGGCTTCCTGTCCTGACCCACGACCCTGCTGTAGGCGCGAGCCTGCTCGCGATGGCGGTGTGCCAGTCAACATGTTTGTTGAATGTCAGGCCGTCTTCGCGAGCAGGCTCACTCCCACAGGGAAGAATGGGCTTTTGTTTACTGTGTGATGCAGCGGGTGGTGGTGGTGACGCGTGTCACCTCGCCGTTTTCGCCGCGGGCCTCACCCATGACGTCGGTTTTATCCATCGTCTGGCAGGTGCGTTCAGGTGGCGGTGGGGGGGTGACGGGTGGCGGTGGGCTGGAGCAGCCACCAAGGATCGCTGCGCAGAAGGCCAGCGGTGCTAAAACGCGTTTCCCAAGAGTTTTCATAGGTTGACCCGCGATAAGTGAGAGACACATTTTTTGTGACAACAAAACCTGCGCGCAAAATCCGCACATCTGTCACAAAAAATTAGTGGCGATCCACTTATAGGCCAATCCGGGGTCAACCCGAGTAAAAGCTGACAGTTTTTACATCACCGGATCAGGGCGTTGCAGGGAGTTGCTCTGCAACTCATAACGCAACTCTTCGATCAGGGCGGCTACCGATTCGGCGCTCTGCAACTGATTCATGTTCAGGCCGCTGACCACCAGGTCCACCTGGCCCGATACCGGGTGGTAGAGCTTGACGGTCAGTGAATGGTCGCCCGTGACACTGCATTCGCAGGCCAGCGGTGTAAAACTGCGTTCAATCAGCATCCGCAGTTGCGCCAGCGTAATCATTGCTGTGGGCCCTGATGGCGTGGAATCGTTTGTCGCTGATTCATGGGTGCAGTCCTTTTGGCGGTTTACGAAAGGGTGCGAAGGTGACGGACGTCGCCTGCTGCACTTCTTCAGCCTAAAAGTCACTACACCGGGTCAACACATGAATTTGCACCCGGCATTTTAGTGCATTTGCACCTTATCGTTGCCCTTTCGACCGCCACTCACCCGAAAACAACCCGCGCTCGCGCGCCCACACTATCGCTTCACTGCGGCTGTGCACGTCGAGTTTGGAATACACCGTCGCCACGTGGTTACGCACGGTATTGGGTGCCAGTTTCAGGCGTGCGGCAATTTCCTTGTCGGCCAGGCCTTCACAGATCAGGCCCAACACATCGCGCTCACGGGCGGTCAAATCGGTGAAGGACACATTGGGCAATTTCGGTGAATTGACGCTTTTCACGTTGGCCAGTTTTTCAATCAGCGTGCGGCTGAACCATGAGGCGTCCTTCATCACTTCTTCGATGGCCGACACGAGTTCAAGCTCGGTGCGTTTGCGCTCGGTGATGTCCATCAGCACCAGCAGGTAACACGGATTATCCTGGATGTTCACGGTGTCCGCCGACACGGCGCAGTCGATCAGCCCAGCATCTTTTCGGCGTATGCGCACATCGATGCGGTCCAGGCTGCCGGTTTTTTCCAGGGCGGCGAACAGGCGCGTGCGAGCGTTTTTGTCGTCGATGAAATCAATCTGCGCAATGCTGATCCCCAGCACTTCCTCACTGGGATAACCCAAGGTGGTGAGGAACGCTTCGTTGATGTCCAGCACCACCTGATTGGCTGCATCGCACACCAGGATCGGCACCGGGGACAGGCGAAAGGCCTTGGCGAAGCGTTCCTCGCTTTGACGCAGGGCGACTTCGGCCTTGTGCCGGGGCTCCATGTCGACGAAGGAAAACAACATGCAGGCTTCCTCGTTCAGCTCCAGCGGCTGGCCGGCCACGATCACTTGCTTGCTGCTGCCGTCGGACAAGCGCAATTGAGCCTGCATTTGCCCAATGGTCGCGCCTTCGCGCAGGCGCTGCTTGGCCAGTTCCTTGTTTTCGGCCTGCTCCAGCACGTCCAGTTCATAGGTGGACGTGCCGATCACCTGGTCGCGAGCATAGCCGGTCATTTCCAGAAAACCGGGGTTGACCTTGATGTAGCGCAAGTCGCTGAGGCGGCAGATCACGGCGGGAGCCGGGTTGGCGGCGAAGGTCTTTTCGAAGCGCTGCTCGGCGCTGGCCCAATCAGTGACGTCGTCCATGATCAGCACCAGCGACTCCGGCTCGCCGTGGTTGTCGGCCAATACCAGGCTGTGCACACGGTGTACCCAACAACGTTCCTCATCCGTTGCCGGCGTTACTTCCACCAGCACGTCGCTGAAGGTTTCGCCGCGCCCTACCCGGTTGATCGGGTAGCTGTCGACAGGCACGGTGTGATGGTTGCGATAGCGCAAGCCGAAACGTTTGCTGTAGGCCTTGGCGTCGGCGCCCAGCTCGCTGACCTGTTCGACGCCGTGCATCGCCAGCGCCGCCTCGTTGGCCCACAGAATGCTTTGATCGGGGTCGAGCAGAATCACCCCGTCGGACAACCCGGCGATGATCTGCTGCAACTGGCGGCGATTGGCTTCGGTGGTCAGGACGTCCTGGCTCATTGCATCTCCACGGGTCGGATGGTTCTGTGAAGATTACGACCACTTGGGTTTTGGATAGTGCAAAGAACCTTTGTGGCAAACACTTTGTGAGCGAGCCTGCTCGCGAAGGCAGGGTGTCAGTCGACATTTTTTTTGCCTGACCCACCGCTTTCGCTGGCCAGCTCCTACAGGTTTACCGGGCGTCAGAGAAACAGCTGGATTTTGGACAGTGCAAAGATCCTTGTAGGAGCCGGCTTGCCGGCGAAGGCGTCCGTCTGGCCAGCAATGTGTTAGATGACCCAGCGCTTTCGCTGGCAAGCCAGCTCCAATTACAGGTTCATCGGGCGTCTTGCAGGACCAGTTCGCGCAAGGTGTCGAGGAACAGCTTGAGCACCGGCGAGTCGTCGTCGGCGCGGTAGGTGGCGTACAGCGGAACCTCCGGCAAGGCCGGGGTGAGGCGGCGGAACACCAGCCCGGCCGGGGCCATCTGTTCGATGGAGGCCGGCAACAAGGCCACGCCGAAGCCGGCGCGCACCAGGCTGAGCAAGGTTTGCACCTCGATCACCTGCTGGCGGATCTGCGGGGTGAACCCGGCCTGGATACAGCACTGGAAGAGAAAATCGGCGAATCTCGATTGCTTCAACTCCAGGGCCACGAAGGGTTCGCCGGCCAGGTCAGATGGCGCCAGTCTTTCGCGTTGGGCCAGCGGATGATCCGCCGGCATGACCACCCGAATCGGCTCGTAGATCAGCAGTTCGTTACGCAACTGCGGATCGTCATAGCCGACCCGGAACACACAGGCGTCGATGCGCTTTTCCTTGAGCGCCTTGACCTGCGCCGCCGGGGTCATCTCGTGCAGGCGCCAGTTCACCTGCGGGTAGCGCTCGCGGAACAGGTGCAAGGCCCGTGGCAGCACGCCGACCATCACCGAACTGATCATGCCGATTTCCAGCTCGCCCAACTGGCCACGGCCGGTCTGGCGCGTCAGGTCGAGGGCGCGATTGAGCTGTTCGAACACCAGCGGTGCCTGTTCCTTGAGCATTTGCCCGGCGGCAGTCAGCTCGACCCGGTGATGGCTGCGCTCGAACAACGGTGTGCCCAGTTCCTCCTCGAGCAAGCGGATCTGCTGGCTCAGCGGTGGCTGACAAATGTGCAAGCGCGTGGCGGCCCGGCCGAAGTGCAACTCTTCGGCCAGCGCCATGAAGTACCGCAACAGGCGCAAGTCCATGGGCTTAGCCCAACGCCAGCGGCGTGGACCGCTGGCGCACGCCGGTCAGGCTGAACAGCGCGTTGGCGATGGCCGGGGCCACCGACGGGCTGCCGAGTTCGCCGACACCGCCGGGCTTGGCCGGATCACCGTCGACCAGCAGGATGTCCACCGCCGGCATGTCCGACATGCGCGTGACCCGGTAATCGTGGAAGTTGCTCTGCACCACCCTGCCCTGTTTGATGTCCAGCCGATCGAACAAGGCATGACCAAGGCCCCACATCAGGCCGCCGTAAATCTGTTCTTCGACGCCGCCGGGCGAGACTGCCAGGCCGCAATCGACCACGCAGGTGAGCTTATCGACCTTGATCGCGCCGTCCTTTTTAGACACCTGCGCCAAGATGGCGATGAAGCTGGTGTAGCCCTGATTGGTGGCGATGCCTAATGCCGTGCCTTCGGGCAGTGGCTGGCCCCAACCGGCGCGTTCGGCGGCGCTTTTCAGCACGGCGACATGCCGTGGCCGGTCCTGCATGTTGGCCAAACGAAAAGCTAACGGATCTTGCCCGGCGCCATGGGCCAGTTCATCCATGAAACTTTCCACGGCGAACACGTTGGGAATAAAGCTCACCGAGCGATACCAGCCGCTGGGCACCTGGCTTTCGTGGCGGACCCACGTCAGGTCGAGGTTGGCCGGGCGATAGGCGAAATCCCACGCGGTGATGGCTTCGGTGGTGCTGTAGTCCATTTTGTCCGGGCGCTCGAAATAGCCCGGCTCCCACTGCTCCGGCGAGGCCGGGGACACCGCCTCGAGCTGCAACGCGCTCAGGCGCCCGTGTGCATCCAGCGCGCCTTTGGCCCGGTGCAATGTGGCCGGGTGCATGAACAAGGCGCGCATTTCGTCTTCGCGGCTGTTCATCAGTTTCACCGGCACCTTGGCCTGCTGCGCCAGGTACGCCACTTCGAACAACCAGTATTTGGCCTCCCGCGCACCGAAGCTGCCGCCGGACACCAACTCGTTGATGGTGACCTTGTCCTTGTCGATCTTGCACACGGTTTGCGCCGCTTCGAGCGCCGACGACGGCACCTGCACCCCGCCCCAGTAGGTGATGGCGTGGTCCTTGACCTGTGCGGTGATGCAGATCGGCTCCAGCGGGTTTTGCACTTTGTAGGGCATGCGGTAATCGGCTTCGAGCAGCTTCGCCGCGCCAGGCCATTGCGCATTCACATCCCCGGCCGCCATGGCGCAGACCCGCTGCGCGCCTTTGTCGGACAACGCAGCAGCCTGGGCCTTGGCCAGTTCGTCGCTGTCGAATCCGGCCAATGGCGAATCGCTCCAGACCACCTTGAGCAGGTCGCGACCCTGGTGCGCGGCCCAATAATTGTCCGCCAGCACCGCCACCCCTTCGACGTTGCCGCCGAGCACGTCGGGACGGCCCGGCACCTTGATCACCTGGCGCACACCGGGCACTTGCAACGCCGCCGCACTGTCCACCGAGACAACGCTCGCCCCGACGACGGGAGCGCGTTGAATCACCGCCACCTGCATCTGCGGCAGCTCCACGTCGATGCTGTACTTGAAGCGCCCACAGACCTTGGCCTGGGCATCGCGCTTGTGTCGCAACTTGCCGATGTATTGGAACTGCGCCGGGTCCTTGAGCGTGACCTTGGCCGGTGCCGGCAGATGCGCGGCGACGTCCACCAACTTGCCATAGCCGAAGCTGCGGTTGCTCGCGGCATGCACCACGCGACCTTCTTCGGTGGTGCAGCTGTCGGGGCTGACTTTCCACTGTTTTGCTGCCGCTGCAATCAATAACGCTCGTGCCGTGGCGCCGGCCACGCGCAGGCGCTCGTATTCCAGCGATACGCTGGTGCTGCCGCCGGTGGAGAAGACTTTCCAGATCGGGTGAATGTAGGTTTCGAAGAACGGATTCTCCGGCGAGATCACCTGCACGGTCATCGGGTTGACGTCCAGCTCCTCGGCCACGCACGCGGCCAGCGCGGTGTGCGTTCCGGTGCCGGAATCGTGCTTGTGCACCACCAGTTTTACCGTACCGTCGGGCAGGATGCGCACCCAGGCGTTGGGTTCGAACTCAGCGGCGGGTGCCGGCGTTTTCGGGTCCGTCGCGGCCAGGCTCGACGGCAGGTGGAACGCAATGGCCAGGCCAGAGGCCACGGTCGCCGATTGCTTGAGAAACACGCGCCGCGCGAGATTCACCTCAGAGATCGTCATCACGCCTCCTTCGACGCGGACGCCGCGCGTTTGATGGCCTTGTTGATGCGCCCGTAGGTGCCACAACGACAGAGGTTGCCGGACATCGCATTGCGGATCGAATCGTCGGTGACCGCCGCCCCGGTGTTGAGCAGTGCGGCAGCGGACATGATCTGACCGGATTGACAGTAACCGCATTGCGGCACATCTTCGGCAACCCAGGCCAGTTGCAGCGGGTGCTGTTCGGTGGCTGACAAGCCCTCGATGGTGGTGATGCTGTGCCCCGCCACGGCGGCGACCGGCAACTGGCAGGAACGCACCGCGACACCGTCCAGGTGCACGGTGCAGGCACCGCACAGGCCCATGCCGCAGCCGAACTTGGTGCCGGTGAGTTTCAAGTGGTCACGCAATACCCATAACAAGGGCGTGGAGGGCGACGTGTCGGCCAGCTCGCGTCGTTCGCCGTTTACCGTGAATTCGATCATTGTCAGGCTCCAAGAGAGCGGCCCGTCTTTGTGCAGGCCTGGTGCTCGATTATTCGGAGCATTGAGAAAATCGGGCCAGCGACGATTTCTGCCATCCTGTGTAAGTAGGACTAACAGCATGTACAAGCGATACCCGTCAGTGCAGTCCATGAGCGCGTTTATCCAGGCGGCGCGCAGCGGCAGTTTCTCCAGTGCGGCGCGCAAACTCGACCTGACCCACAGCGCCATCAGCCAGCAGATTCGCGCCCTGGAAGACTTCATCGGCCAGCCGCTGTTCGTGCGCGAAGGTGGCGGCAGCAACCTGACCGATGCCGGGCAACTGTTCGCCAGCGTGCTGTCCGACGGGTTGGCGCAGATCGACCGGGCGCTGTCGTCGGTGAAAAACCGCAGCGTGGCGCAGCGCCTGACCCTGGATGTCGACAGTGAACTGGCCCAGAGCTGGCTCAATCCGCGCCTGCCGCAGTTGCTCGATCTGCTGCCCGAGCATGAGGTAGTGTTGCTGTCGATGCCGCGTTCGGATCGCAGCGCTTTCGAGCGCGTTGACCTGGCCTTGCGCTATGGCTATGGCGATTGGGACGATTGCGAGATGACGCAGATCTGCGGGGACCGGGTGATGGCGGTGGCTTCGCCTGGCTTGCTTGAACGGCACGGTTTGCAAGGGCCGCTGAGCCCGGCGCAAATCCTCGAATTGCCGTTGCTGGGGTATACGCGGCGGTCGTGGATTCCATGGCTGGATGCGGCGGGCATGCCGGCAGTCGAGCCTGCGGCGCGGGTGGTGTTCGACAATGCGGCGAACCTGATTGCCGCGGCCGAGGCCGGCGTTGGCGCAGGTTTGGTGCGTGGATTGCTCGCAGCGGATGCGCTGCGCAGCGGGCGGTTGGTGCTGCTGAACGAGGCGTACATCGCGGCGCATTACAACCTGTATGCGGTGTGGCCGCCGGGGCAGGCCGAACGGGTGGCGCCGGTGGTCGAGGCGATCAAGCAGCTGGCTTCGCGTACACAGGTCTGACGCCTTCGCTGGCAAGCCAGCGCCTACACGGGATGCACCACGATCCCTTGCAGGCGCTGGCTTGCCAGCGAAGAGGACGGCACATCCAACATCCAGCCCCATATCGAACACGTATCAACACCCCGCCCAATTAATATTGTACGAACCCGACCCCCCCTTCCAATACTTCCCCCCAAGCAGCCAGCGTCCCGAGCCGGATGCGACCAGGCGAGGGAATGCGTGAGTCTTTGCGCATAGAAATGGCCGATTGCCCGGGACGTGGCTGCTGCGAACCGCAAGGTTCCCTTCCCGCTATCAGGAGATCGACTTCAATGATCATCGATATCAGCTGCTATCCCACCGATCTGGTGGACCTCGCCTGGAGGCATGACGGTGACCCGTTCACCGGCGAGCGTCTGCTGGAGATGATGGATGGCCCGTACATGGTCAACGGCAAACCTCGCCGCATCGACAAAGCCTTCATCCAGCCCCCACAGGGCAACACCATCTACACCTGGACCGACGGCGACCTGACCGGTCGCGAGTCCATCGACGCCTACATGGCCTACACGCTGAAAATGGTCCAGACCTACCCGGACCGCTTCATCGGCTGCTTCGTCTACAACCCACGCTGCGGCGTGGAAAACGGCGTCGAGGCAATCGAGCGCTACGTCAAGGAACACGGCTTCAAGATGGTCCAGATGCAGGCCAACATGCACGCCTACCGTCCTGACCGTGCCCTCGACTGGGTGCGCCCGGCTTTCGAGAAATGCGCCGAGCTGGGCATCCCGGTCAAGCTGCACACCGGCGACGGGCCGTACAGTATCCCGTCGGAATGGGTGCCGATGATCAAGGAGTTCCCCAACGTCGATTTCATCATGGCCCACTTCGGCGTGCAGACCGGTGGCGTCTATGTGTTCGAACCGATGCAATGGGCGATGGAGTTGCCCAACGTCTACTGCGAGTCGGGCTGGTGCCTGCAATCGCGGATCGTTGAATTCGCCAAGGTCCTGCCGACCCACAAGATCCTCTTCGGCACCGACACCCCGCCGAACGAGCCGGGCATGTGGCTGCGCCTACTCGAAGTGCTATGCCACGAGCCGCCGCAGGGCCTGAACCTCGACGAGGACACCCTCGAAGAGTACCTGGGCAACAACACCGCACGGATGATCGGCCTCGAACCGACCCCTCCCCCTCGTTCCGTTTGCGAAGCAGAGGCGCAACTCAAGCGCCCCGTCACCACGCAACTGGCCAGGAGCTGAACCGATGATTATCGATACCCATCTGCACCCCACCAACCTGGTCGACGAGGCCTGGCGCCACACCGGCGAACCCTTCACCGGCGAGCGCATGCTCAAGCTGATGGACGGTCCGTACATGATCAACGGCAAGCCGCGCCGCATCGACATGGGCTTCATCCAGCCGCCACCGGGCAACACCGGTTATCGCGACGGCAACCGCCGGGGCCGCGAGGGCGTGCGCGACTACATGTCCTACGTCGCCGAACTGTGCGTGAAGTACCCGGATCGCTTCATCGGCAACTTCAACTTCAACCCGCGCTGGGGACCGGAAAACGGTGCGGCGGAGCTGGAATTCCACATCAAGGAATACGGTTTCAAGATGCTCAAGCTGCACGCCAACATGCACGGCTATCGCCCGGACCGGGCGCTGGACTGGCTGCGTCCGGCGATGAAGGTTTGCGCCAAGTACAACATCGTGGTGCTGATCCACACCGGCGACGGTCCGTACACCATTCCGACGATGTTCTACCCGATCATCCGCGAGTTCCCGATGGTCAACTTCATCATCGGTCACTTCGGCATCCAGACCGGTGGCAACTACTCGTTCGAAGCGTTCTGGATGGCCATGGACACACCGAACGTGTACTGCGAATCCGGCTGGTGCTTCCAGTCGCGGATCGTCGAATTCGCCAAGGACCTGCCGCGCAACAAGATCGTGTTCGGCACCGACTCGCCGCCGAACGAACCGGGCATGTGGCTGCGCGAACTCGAGGTGTTGTGCTCGCCGGCGCCGCAAGGCCTGGGCATCGACGAGGATCACCTTGAGGACTACCTGGGCAACAACATCGCCCGGTTGTGCGGCATCGAACCGACGCCACCCCCCAAGGACCTGATCGAGGCGGACATTCGTCTGACCACGACCTACCTGTAACGCCATGCCCTGTAGGAGCTGGCTTGCCAGCGAAGAGGCCCGACAGTCATGCGGTGCTTTTGCGGGCGCATTCGCCGGCAAGCCGGCTCCCACAGGGCAAAGCAATGTTTTTTATGAGGTGAAACCATGACCCTCTCCACGCTCGGCGATACCCAGGATTTCCATGTCTTCATCGACGCCTATCGCCGGCAATACCCGGACGATGTGCTCAGCGTCCGCCATTCCCTTTCTGCCGACCAGGACGTCACCGCCCTGGTCGATGCCCTCGCCGCCCAGGGCCGTGACCCGCTATTGATCTGCGAAAACGTCGGCGCGCTTGGTGTGCCGGTGGCCACCAATCTGTTCGCCTCCCGGACCCGCATTGCGCGCCTGTTCGGGGTGGATCCGGCGCAGTTGCACGAAACCTTCCAGCGCCGCGCCAACCAGCCCATCGCCCCGCGCTACGTGGAAAGCGGCCCGGTGCTGGATGAAATCTTCGAAGGCGAAGCCGTAGACCTCGCGCTGCTGCCGATGCTCAAGCATTTCGACAGCGACCGCGGGCCGTACATCACCAACGCCATCATTATTGCCGAAGACCCGGTGACCGGCATCGCCAACATGAGTTATCACCGCTCCATGCGCCACGCCCGGCAGACCCTCGCCACCAGCCTGCATTCACGCGGTCACCTGTGGCGCATGCTGCAAACCGCCCGCGAGCGCGGCGAAGAATTGCGCGTGGCCATGGTGGTCGGCGCGCATCCGCTGTTCATGCTCGCGGCTGCGGCGCGCTTGCCGTTCGGCAGTGATGAGCGTGCCGTGGCCGGCGGGTTGTTCGGCGCACCGCTGGAACTGGTGAAAACCCCGCGCTATGGCATCGGCGTACCGGCCTTTGCGGAGTTCGTCCTCGAAGGCGCCATCGACCCGGCGGCGTATGCCGAAGAAGGCCCCTTCGGTGAGTTCAGCGGTTATTCCTCGGACCGCTCGACCAACAACGTGCTGCGGGTCGACACCCTGATGCGGCGCAAGGATGCCTGGCTGGTGGATGTGGTCGGCGGGCGCTACGCCGAACACCTGACCCTGGCGCGGCTGCCCCGGGAAGCGGAGATGAGCGAGAAGCTCAAGGCGCGCTTCCCCGCTGTCACCGCCGTGCACTACCCCAACTCCGGCACCCACTTTCATTGCTACGTCGCCCTGGACCAGAGCCGCGACGGCGAGGCGCGGCAGATCATGCTCGCCTTGCTCGGCTGGGACCCGTACCTGAAGACCGTGGTCGCGGTGGACAGCGACATCGACATCAGCGACGACAGCCAGGTGCTGTGGGCACTGGCCACGCACTTCCAGCCGCATCAGGACATCTTTGTCATCGATGGGTTGCCCGGTAGCCCGCTGGACCCGTCGTCCTCGGTCAACGGCACCACCTCGCGCATGGGCCTGGACGCCACCCGGGGTTCGGGCTTCGACGGGATCAAGGCGCAACTGGACCAGGAGGTGGTCGAGCGCGCCCGCCAACTGCTCGCGGGCCTGCCATCATGAACCGCCAGCGCATGGTGGTCGGCATCAGCGGCGCGTCGGGTTTCATCTACGGTGTGCGCCTGCTGCAATTGCTCGCCGAACTGGACATCGAAAGCCACCTGGTCATCAGCCGTGCTGCGCTGCTGACCATGGCCCACGAAACCGACTACAAACTGGCCGACGTCACCGCGCTGGCCAGCCACTACCACCGCGCCGATGACGTGGCCGCCGGGATCGCCAGCGGTTCGTTTCGCTGCCTGGGCATGGTGGTCGCGCCGTGCTCCATGCGCACCCTGGCGGAGATCGCCACCGGCACCTCGTCGGGCCTGATCGGCCGCGCCGCCGATGTCACCCTCAAGGAACGTCGCACCCTGGTACTGATGGCCCGGGAAACCCCGCTGACCCTCGCCCACCTGCGCAACATGACCGCCGTCACCGAGATGGGCGGGATCATCGCCCCGCCCGTCCCGGCCTTTTACGCCCGCCCAAAAGACCTGGCGCAAATGGTCGACCACAGCCTCGGCCGCGTCCTCGACCTGTTCGGGCTCGATGCCGGCACGGCGTTGCGCTGGGGTGAACCCACAAAACCCTGTAGGAGCGAGCTTGCTCGCGATAGGGCAATCACATCCAACATCCCTGCTGGCTGACACACCGTTATCGCGAGCAGGCTCACTCCTACAGTTGAAAGCACTCCGACCTACCAAGGAGCATCACATGAACACCCCATTCAACGCCCCGACCCCGAACACCAAAATCCCCGTGACCATCCTCACCGGCTTCCTCGGTGCCGGCAAAACCACGTTGCTCAATTACATCCTCAAGGAAAACCACGGGCGCAAGATCGCCGTGATCGAGAACGAGTTCGGCGAGGTCGGCATCGACGGCGACCTGGTGCTCAGCTCCGAGACCGAAGAAATCTACGAGATGGTCAACGGCTGCGTGTGCTGCACCGCTGAAGTACGCGAAGACCTGGTGCGCATCGTTCGCGAACTGGTGGCGCGCCCGGTGCGGCTCGATCACATCCTGATCGAAACCAGTGGCCTGGCCGACCCGTACCCGGTGGCCCAGAGCTTCTTCATCAACGACCCGATTGCCGAGGAAGTGGAACTCGATGCAATCGTCACCATGGTCGACGCCAAGCACATCGCCCAGCACCTGGAAGACCTGCAACTCGATGGCGTGGACAACCAGGCAGTGGACCAGATCGTCTGCGCCGACCGCATCGTCATCAACAAGGTCGACCTGGTCAGCGCCGCCGAGGTGGCGTCCCTGAGCGAGAAGATCCGTGGCTTGAACGCCACGGCGGACCTGGTGACCTCCAGCTATGCCGAGATCGACCTGTCGAAGATTCTCGGCATCGGTGCCTTCGAGTCCAGCCAGAAACTGATGGAAATCGGCGCCGAGCACAATCATCACGCCGACGAAGATCACCACGAACATGACGATGCCGACCATGAGCACGACCCGAGCGTGACGTCGGTGGGCATTGCCGTGGACGGTGCGGTGAACCTCGGTGACTTCCACCGCTGGATCACCCAACTGCGCACCGAGCAGGCCGACAACCTGTACCGCATGAAAGGTGTGCTGGCGGTCGCCGATCAGGATCAGCGCTACGTACTGCAAGGCGTGCACAGCCTCGTCGAGTTCCGCGCTTCAACGTCATGGGGCAACGAACCACGCTCCAGCAAGATTGTGTTCATCGGCCGCGACCTGGACCGCGCGGCCCTGAACCAGGGCTTTGCCGCCTGCCTGGCAGGCTGAAACAGGCATCGGAGCCGGTGGATGGCGGTTCCGGGCACATGAATGACTGATGCCCACCAGTCAGGACACCGAAAACCTGTAGGCGCTGGCTTGCCAGCGATGACGGCTTGGCAGTCACCTTCTTTGTCGACTGACCATCCGCTTTCGCTGGCAAGCCGGCTGCTACAAGGAATGAGGCGTGGCTGAACAGGCATCAGAACGAATACCCCTCTCTACCGAATAACAACAGCAAGAGGTGATTCTCCATGTCGTCAGCCAATACCCCCTCCATCGTCCACCCCGTCGACCGGGTCCTGCCGGTGCGGCAAATGCTCACCCTCGGCCTGCAACACATGGCCGTGTCGTACATCGGCGCCATCGCCGTGCCGTTGATTGTCGCCAGTGCCCTGAAAATGTCCCAGGCCGACACGGTGGTGCTGATCAGCACCACACTGTTCTGCTCCGGCATCGCGACCCTGTTGCAAACCGTCGGTTTCTGGAAGTTCGGCGTGCGCCTGCCGATTTTGCAGGGCGTGGCGTTCAGCAGCGTGGGACCTGTGATCGCCATCGGCAGCAACCCGGAGGTGGGATTCGCCGGGGTCTGCGGCGCGGTGATCGGCGCGGGGATTTTCACCATGCTGATGGCACCGTTCGTGGGTCGATTGCGCCGCTTCTTCCCGCCGGTGGTCACCGGCTGCATCGTCACCGTGATCGGCTTGCAGCTGTTTCCGATTGCCTATGAGTGGGTCGGCGGCGGGCGGCATGCGGCTGACTTCGGCGCGCCGGCGTACCTGGCGGTCGCGGCGGTGGTGTTGCTGAGCATCTTGCTGGTCAACCGTTATGGCAGCCCGATGCTGCGCAACATGGCGGTGTTGGTCGGCATGTTGATCGGCGCAGCGCTGGCCTACGGATTGGGCATGGGCAGTTTCCACAGCGTGCAGGAATCGCCGTGGCTCACCGTGCCCTACCCGTTCTACTTCGGCCTGCCGACCTTCAGCCTGATCCCCATCGCCACGATGGTGGTGGTGATGATCGTGCAGATGGTCGAGTCCATGGGGCTGTTCGTGGCCATCGGCGACATCGTCGACAAACCGGTGGAAGAAAAGCAGGTAATCAACGGCCTGCGCGCCAATGGCCTGGCCAGCACCATCGCCGGGATGTTCGCGGCGTTTCCGTTCATTGCCTTCATGGAAAACGTCGGACTGGTGATCTTGACCGGCGTGCGCAGCCGCTGGGTGGTCGCCATCAGCGGTTTGCTGATGTGCTCGGTGGCGCTGGTGCCCAAGGCCGGCGCGATCATCGCCTCGATGCCGACCGCCGCCCTTGGCGGTGCCGGCATCGCCATGTTCGGCGTGGTCGCGGCGGCCGGCATCCAGACCCTGGCCAAGGTCGACTACGAGCGCAATCGCTACAACGTGCTGATCGTCGGCTTCACCATCGCCGCCGCGCTAGTGCCGGTATTGGCCCCGACGCTGTTCAAGCAATTGCCCGAGTGGTCGCAGCCGTTCCTGCACAGCAGCGTGGTCATCGCCTGCCTGGTGTCGGTGTTGCTCAACGCCACCCTCAACGGTGTCGGCGTGCCTGATACCACCGCCAGCAAATCCGCCACCCACAGCCTCTGACTGGAGCCGACCATGACTCAACTGCAAAACATCCTGATCAAAAACCCGCTGGCGGTGATGACCGGCCTGCGCGGCCCACGGGCCAGGGCCGGCGCCGTGGATATCCGCGTCGTCAACGGGCGCATTGCCGAAATGGCCGCCGGCCTTGAAGCGCAACCTGGCGAACGGGTGATCGATGCGCGTAACGCGGTGGTGTACCCGGGCTGGATCAACACTCACCATCACCTGTTCCAGAACCTGCTCAAGGCCGTGCCCGAAGGCTTGAACCAGGATTTGCAAGGCTGGCTGGCCAGCGTGCCCTACCCGCGCCTGAATCGCTTCACCCCGCAACTGGCGCGCATCGCCGCACAACTGGGCATGGCCGAGTTGCTGCTGTCGGGGGTGACCACCTGCGCCGACCACCACTACCTCTACCATGCCCACGGCACCACCGAGACCGGCGACCTGCTGTTCGACATGGCGGAGTCGTTCGGCCTGCGTTTCGTGCTGTGCCGGGGCGGCGCACTGGAGTCGGCCAGTGCTCATCCGGGGTTCTCGAAGACCGCGCTGCAACCGGAAACCCTCGACCAGATGGTCGGTGACATCGAGCGGCTGAAATCGCGTTATCACCAGGACACCCCGGACGCCCTGCGCCGGGTGGTCGTGGCGCCGACCACACCGACGTTTTCCCTGCCGCCGACGCTGCTGCGGGAACTGGCCCACACCGCCCGCGGCCTCGGCTTGCGCCTGCACACGCACCTGTCGGAGACGCAGAACTACGTGAATTTCTGCCGCGAGAAATACAACTGCCTGCCGGTGGAGTTCGTCGCCGAACACGAATGGCTCGGCCCGGACGTATGGTTTGCCCACGCGGTGCACCTGCAACCCGGCGAAATCCGCATGCTCGCGCAAACCGGCACAGGCATCTCCCATTGCCCGGTGAGCAATGCGCGACTGGGCAGCGGTGTAGCACCGGTGCCGCAGATGTATGAGGCCGGGGTGCCGATTTCCCTGGGCGTCGATGGCGTGGCGTCCAACGAGTCCGGGAGCATGGTCGGCGAAGCGAACACCGCGTGGCTGATTCACCGGGCCGAACAAGGCGCCTCGGCGACCACCGCCGAAGATGTCATTCACTGGGGTACGGCCGGTGGTGCGCAGGTGCTGGGGTTGGGCGCGGTCGGCACGCTCGAAGTCGGTCAGGCGGCCGACCTGGTGATCTATGGCCTCGACCATCCGCGTTTCTTCGGCTTTCACGACATCGCCGTGGCACCGGTGGTGGCGGGTGAGCCGATTACGGTGAAGTACAGCCTGGTCGGTGGCCGGGTGGTGGTCGACAACGGCGTGATTCCTGGGCTGGACGTGCAACGGATGCGCGCCGAAGCGTGGGATGGCGTCCGGCAGTTGATGAGCGTGGACGACTGACCCACCACCACTCCACCCCCTGTAGGAGCTGGCTTGCCAGCGAAGGCGGCGTGTCAGTCAACATTAATGTTGGATGTAGCGGCCTCTTCGCTGGCAAGCCAGCGCCTACAAGGGTTCTATCATTTTCAGGTGAGATGCCATGTCCGGCCTCAACGATCTTTTGCACGCCATCGACACCGCCGCCCGCGACGGTGAAGAAACCATCCTCGCCACCGTGGTCAAGGTCGAGGGCTCGGCCTACCGGCGCCCCGGTGCGCGGATGCTCATCCCCTTGCACGGCCGCACCGTCGGTACTGTCAGCGGCGGTTGCCTGGAGCAGGACCTGGCGAAAAAAGCCTGGTGGCTCACCGACGCCGGCGAACCGGTGGTGCGCCGCTACAGCACGGGCGCCACCGACGATGAAGACGACGAACAAAGCGCATTGACCTTCGGCCTCGGTTGCAACGGCACGGTGTTCGTCCTGCTCGAACGCGTGCGGGCAAAATCCTCGTCGCCCGTCATCGAACTGCTGCGTCGGGTGCGCGAGACACAACGACCGGCCGCCATGGCCACGGTGATTGCCACGTCCCGCAATGCCTCGGCGCGGGTCGGCGACCGGTTGCTGTCCGACAGCGATGGCACCTTGCGTCATGCACCACTGAGCACGGCGATGCGCGCCGACCTGCGCAAGACCCTGAGCGAGAAAAAGTCATCGATACGCCTCTACACCGACGCTCGCGGTGAAGTCGAAGTGTTCTTCGAATACGTTGCCCCGCCGCCGCGCCTGGTGATTTTCGGCGCCGGCCACGACGCGCAACCGCTGGTGCGCATGGCCAAGTTGCTGAACTGGCATGTCACGGTCATCGACAGCCGCAGCCACTTCGCCAGGCCGGAACGTTTTCCCCTGGCCGACGCGGTGATCTTCGCCAGCCTCGACAACCCGTTCGAACTGCACCCTCTCGTCGATGGCGCCGCCGTGAGCGTGATGACCCATAGCTATCGCCAGGACCGGCATTGGCTCGGGCAGTTGCTGCACGCCGCACCCGCCTACCTCGGCCAGCTCGGTCCCAAGGAACGCACGGAGCGCCTGCTAGCCGAGATTGGTCCGGGATCATCGGCTCTGCATTACCCGATAGGTCTGGATCTTGGCGGCGATGCACCGGAAAGCGTCGCGCTGTCGATACTCGCGGAAATGACCGCGGTGATGAATCAGCGCCTGGGCGGAATGCTCCGGCATCGGGTCAAACCGATTCACCCGGCGAATTTGCTGGTCTGCGAAAAACTCGCGGTGATGGCCGAACTGTAGGAGCCGGCTTGCCAGCGAAGAGGCCCGTAAGTTGAGCGGTGATCTCAGGGGCGCCTTCGCCGGCAAGCCGGCTCCTACAGGAATTTGTCATCAGCCCGCGCGGTGCGTACTGGCCACCGCCGCCGATGCAGCGAGCATCGCGCGTAACAACACCGCACACCCGGCCGCCAGGTCATCCGGCGCGGCGTTTTCGATTTCGTTGTGACTAATGCCGCCTTCGCACGGCACGAAGATCATCCCGGCCGGGCCGAGTTCGGCGAGGAAAATCGCGTCATGCCCGGCGCCGCTGACGATGTCCATGTGCGACAGGCCCAGGCCATGCGCTGCACCGCGCACGGCTTCGACACAGCCCTTGTCGAAATACAGTGGCGGGAAGTCGGCCGTCGGGGTCAGTTCGAAGGTCAGGCCGTGTTCGTCGCAGGTGGTTTCAATCACCTCGCGCACTTCGGCGATCATCGAGTCCAGGCGTGCCGGCTCCAGGTGCCGGAAGTCCAGGGTCATGCGCACTTCACCGGGAATGACGTTGCGCGAGCCGGGATAGGCTTGCAGGCAACCGACGGTGCCGCAGGCATGGGGCTGATGGCCGAGGGCGGCGCGATTGACCGCACCGACGATCACCGCCGCGCCGACCAGCGCGTCCTTGCGCAGGTGCATCGGCGTCGGGCCAGCGTGTGCTTCGACACCACGCAGCTTGAGGTCGAACCATTTCTGCCCGAGGGCGCCCATGACTACGCCAATGGTCTTGCGCTCGTCCTCAAGGATCGGCCCCTGTTCGATATGCGCTTCGAAATAGGCGCCGACCTTGTGGCCGCTGACCTTGCGCGGGCCGGCATAGCCAATGGCATTCAGGGCCTCGCCGACGGTCACGCCTTCGGCATCAACCTTGGCCAGGGTTTCCTCGAGGGTGAATTTTTCGGCAAACACGCCGGAACCCATCATGCACGGAGCGAAGCGCGAGCCTTCTTCGTTGGTCCAGACCACCACTTCCAGCGGTGCTTCGGTCTCGATGTTCAGGTCATTGAGGGTGCGCAGCACTTCCACACCGGCCAACACGCCGAAGCAACCATCGAACTTGCCACCCGTGGGCTGGGTGTCGATGTGGCTGCCGGTCATCACCGGAGGCAGGTCGGGGTTGCGCCCGGGGCGACGGGCGAAGATGTTGCCAACGGCGTCGATGCTGACACTGCAGCCGGCCTCCTTGCACCAGTTGACGAAAATGTCCCGGGCCTGGCGGTCGAGGTCGGTCAGGGCCAAGCGACACACGCCTCCCTTGACCGTGGCGCCAAGCCTGGCCAGCTCCATGAGCGATTGCCAGAGGCGATCGCGGTTGATGTGCTGATGGCTGGATTGCAGAACGTCGACGGCCGCGTTCATGGTGATCTCCTCAAGCTGTTCTTATGTGTTTATTCAGGCAGTTCTCGGGTGTTAGTGAGGCCGTCTTCGCTGGCAAGCCAGCGAAGAGGCCAGTCGCTACACCGCCGATTTCGCTACAGACGGGCTGGGCCGCATCACGCTCAACCCGTAATAAATCAACCCACCCAGCGCCGAGCCGGTGAACCAGCCGTAGCTGTAGAACCAGCTGAAGGCATCGCTGCCCAGGGACAGCAGGGTCAGCACCACCGGCACGCCGAACGCCAGGAAACCGCACCCGTTCCACGCCGGGTACACGTCATCGCGGTACAAACCGGCGAGGTCCAGTTGCTGTTTCTTGATCAGGAAATAGTCCACCACCATGATCCCGGCAATCGGCCCCAACAAGCTCGAATAACCCAGCAGCCAGTTGGAATAGACCGACTCCAGGCTGACGTCCGACACGATCCAGCCGAGTTTTTTCAGCAATTCATGCCCCATCAGGCCCAGCCCCACCAGGCCGGTCAGGATCACGGCCTTGGTCCGGTTGATGACCTTGGGCGCGATGTTCTGGAAGTCATTGGTCGGCGACACAATGTTGGCCGCAGTGTTGGTCGACAGCGTGGCGATGATGATCAGCGCCATGGCAATCGCGACCCAGACCGGGCTCTGGATATGGCCGATCAGCGTCACCGGATCGGACACCGTCACCCCCACCAGTTTCACCGACGCGGCGGTCATCACCACGCCAAGAGAGGCGAACAGGAACATGGTCAGCGGCAAGCCGATGATCTGCCCGACGATCTGGTCCTTCTGGCTTTTCGCGTAGCGGCTGAAGTCCGGGATGTTCAGCGACAAGGTGGCCCAGAAGCCCACCATCGCCGTCAGCCCGGCAGCGAAGTAACTCACCACGCTCGCCCCTTCGGGACGCTTGGCCGGGATCGCCATCAATTCAGTCATCGACACGTTCGGCATGGCCCACACCAGCAAGCCTGCGCCCACCGCCACCAGCAGCGGGGCCGACAGGGTTTCCAGCCATTTGATCGACTCGGCGCCACGTATCACCACCCACAGGTTCAGTGCCCAGAACACCATGAAGCCAATGACCTCACCGGTACCGCCCAGGGATTTCCAGCCCTCGAACACCGAGCCGAGAAACAGATGGATCGCCAACCCGCCGAACAGGGTCTGGATGCCGAACCAGCCACATGCCACCAGGGCGCGGATCAGGCACGGAATGTTGGAGCCGAGCACGCCGAAGGACGAGCGCAGCAACACCGGAAACGGAATGCCGTACTTGGTGCCCGCAAAGGCGTTGAGGGTCAGGGGGATCAGCACAATGATGTTGGCAAACAGAATGGCCAGCAGCGCCTCACCGACGCTCAGGCCGAAATACGCGGTCAGCACGCCGCCGAGGGTGTAGGTCGGCACACAGATCGACATGCCGACCCACAGCGCGGTGATGTGCCATTTGTTCCAGGTGCGTTCGTGCACCTTGGTCGGTGCAATGTCGTGGTTGTAACGGGGACTGTCGAGGACATCGGTGCCGGCTTCCAGCTCAAACAAGCCGTCGCGTTCGGTCACTTGCGATCTGATCTGTTGCATGGCCGCTCCACTGTTCTTTTGATTATTTTTACGCATCAGGGGCTGGCGGCTTCAATAAACGTGCCGAGTGCCCCGCTTGCGCATCGGGCAGTTCCACAAACTCTTGATAAGCAACTGATGTTCATCAGGTTTAATTCATCAAACAGGTTGTCCTCGGTGACTTGATTTAACACTCAGGCCGAATGTCATCCAAGTTGTCCGATCAGTCAGGACTCAATCTGGTGCGCTAATCTTTTTCCCAACGTTGCGCAGACCGCATAGGTCCTGCACAAACAGCTGATTTCACATAAGAAATCTTGACCATATTTGGATCCTGTCAAGTGCGTCAAAATGGTGAGGGGCCTCACCATTTTGGTGAATTAAACATTTAATCGTTATTTATCAATAGGTTGATTACTACATAAGCTTATAAAAAATAATCTTGCCGATTCCGATATCTACGGCTAGCGTTTAATCCTGACAGCGCTGACAGGAATTATTCTATGCCGGCTGTTTTTATCTAAAACATCTAGAACCGGCATAAACCGGTCATTGCCTGCGAGGAACTCGGAATGTCTCTGTTGATCCGTGGCGCCACCGTTGTTACCCATGATGAAAGTTATCGCGCCGATGTGTATTGCGCAGACGGCGTGATCAAATCCATCGGCGACAATCTCGATGTTCCTGCCGGCGCCGAAGTGCTCGACGGCAGCGGCCAATACCTGATGCCCGGCGGCATCGACCCGCACACCCATATGCAATTGCCGTTCATGGGCACCGTGGCCAGCGAGGACTTCTACAGTGGCACGGCGGCGGGCCTGGCTGGTGGCACCACGTCGATCATCGATTTCGTGATTCCGAACCCGCAGCAATCCTTGCTCGAAGCCTTCCACCAGTGGCGTGGCTGGGCCGAGAAGTCGGCGTCGGACTACGGCTTCCACGTCGCCATCACCTGGTGGAGCGATCAGGTCCGCGAGGAAATGGCCGAGCTGGTCAGCCAGCATGGGATCAACAGCTTCAAGCATTTCATGGCCTACAAGAACGCGATCATGGCCGCCGACGACACCCTGGTCGCGAGTTTCGAACGTTGCCTGGAATTGGGCGCGGTGCCGACCGTGCACGCGGAAAACGGTGAGCTGGTGTATCACCTGCAACGCAAGCTGATGGCCCAGGGCATTACCGGGCCGGAAGCGCATCCACTGTCGCGGCCTTCTCAGGTTGAAGGCGAAGCGGCGAGTCGGGCGATCCGCATCGCCGAAACCTTGGGCACGCCGTTGTACCTGGTGCATGTCTCGACCAAGGAAGCACTGGACGAAATCACCTACGCCCGTGGCAAAGGCCAACCGGTGTACGGCGAAGTGTTGGCCGGGCACCTGCTGCTGGACGACAGTGTCTACCGCGATCCGGACTGGCAAAACGCCGCCGGTTACGTGATGAGCCCACCGTTCCGCCCTCGCGGCCATCAGGAAGCACTCTGGCATGGCCTGCAATCGGGCAACCTGCACACCACCGCCACCGACCACTGCTGCTTTTGCGCCGAGCAAAAAGCCGCGGGCCGCGACGACTTCAGCAAGATCCCCAACGGCACCGCCGGCATCGAGGACCGCATGGCGGTGTTGTGGCATGAAGGCGTGAACAGCGGGCGTTTTTCGATGCAGCAATTTGTTGCGCTGACCTCCACCAACACGGCGAAGATCTTCAACCTCTACCCACGCAAAGGCGCAATCCGCGTCGGTGCCGACGCCGACCTGGTGCTGTGGGACCCGCAAGGTACACGGACCATTTCCGCCAAGACCCACCACCAGCAGGTGGACTTCAACATCTTCGAAGG
This sequence comes from Pseudomonas sp. NFX15, assembly GCF_049132105.1. NCBI lineage: Bacteria > Pseudomonadati > Pseudomonadota > Gammaproteobacteria > Pseudomonadales > Pseudomonadaceae > Pseudomonas > Pseudomonas sp. NFX15. The sequence goes on along the minus strand of NZ_JAFMPV010000006.1, from coordinate 210,013 downwards.
CAAGACCGTGCGCGGCGTGCCCAGCCATACCATCAGCCAGGGCCGCGTGGTCTGGGCCGACGGCGACCTGCGGGCCGAGCGCGGGGCCGGGCGGTATATCGAACGGCCGGCGTACCCGGCGGTTTTTGATTTGCTGAGCAAGCGGGCGGAGTTGAATCAGCCGGTTGCAGTTAAGCGCTGATAGCGGCCTTCGGCCTTTCGCTGGCAAGCCAGCGCCTACAAGGGAACGCATTCCAATCTGTAGGAGCTGGTTTGCCAGCGAAGGGGCCGGTACAGACAACACAAAAAAACAATGCCCATTCAGAGGCAGCACCTCAAATAACCGTGAGGCCAACACCGTGATCAAGTCCCTGACTCACCTTCCCCATCCCTACGAGAATGCGGCCGCTCTCGCCGGCCATTTCACCGACCTGGCGCCGCCACTCAACGAGCGCCAGGCGCACCTGGAAGCCTCGCGTTGCCTGTATTGCTATGACGCGCCCTGCGTCAATGCCTGCCCGAGCGAGATCGACATTCCCTCGTTCATCCGCAACATCCAGCAAGACAACGTGCAAGGCGCCGCACAGAAAATCCTCTCGGCCAACATCCTCGGCGGCAGTTGCGCACGGGTCTGCCCGACGGAAATCCTCTGCCAGCAAGCCTGCGTGCGCAACAACGCCCACGAGTGCGCACCGGTGATGATCGGCCTGTTGCAACGCTACGCCGTGGACAACGCGCATTTCAGCACTCACCCGTTCCAGCGCGCTGCCACCACCGGCAAGCGCATTGCCGTGGTCGGCGCCGGCCCGGCGGGGTTGTCCTGTGCCCATCGCAGTGCCATGCACGGGCATGACGTGGTGATTTTCGAGGCACGGGAAAAGGCTGGCGGCCTCAACGAGTACGGGATCGCCAAATACAAACTGGTGGACGATTACGCGCAACGGGAACTCGACTTCCTGCTGGACATCGGCGGCATTGAAATCCGCCACGGCCAGAAGCTCGGCGACAATCTGACCCTCAGCGAACTGCAACAACAGTTCGATGCGGTGTTCCTCGGCCTCGGCCTCAACGCCAGCAAACAATTGGGGCTGGCCCACGAGGACGCGCCCGGCCTGCTCGCCGCCACCGACTACATTCGCGAGCTGCGCCAGGCCGATGACCTGAGCCAACTGCCCTTGGCCGACCATTGCATCGTCCTTGGCGCCGGCAACACCGCCATCGACATGGCCGTGCAAATGGCTCGCCTCGGCGCTCACGATGTGAACCTCGTATACCGTCGAGGCCGGGAGGACATGGGAGCGACCCATCACGAACAAGAGATTGCCAAGGCCAATCAGGTGCGGCTGATGACCTGGGCGCAACCCGAAGCAGTCCTCCTCGATGACCAGGGCCAGGTGCGCGGCATGCGGTTCGCCCGTACCCATCTGGTCGAAGGTCGCCTGCAAACCACCGGTGAAACCTTTGAACTGGCCGCCGACGCGATCTTCAAAGCCATCGGCCAGGCTTTCGACAGCAACGCCCTCGTCGATCCACTGGCCCGCGAACTCAAGCGCCAGGGCGATCGCATCGAGGTCGATGACAACCTGCGCACCAGCATTCCCGGCGTGTATGCCGGTGGCGACTGCACCAGCCTCGATCAAGACCTCACCGTGCAAGCCGTGCAGCATGGCAAGCGCGCCGCCGAAGCGATCAACGCTCAACTGATGCTCAACGTGGAGGCTGCGTAAATGGCCGATCTGTCGATTGTCTTCGCTGGCATCAAGGCACCCAACCCATTCTGGCTGGCCTCCGCGCCACCCACCGACAAAGCCTACAACGTGGTCCGCGCCTTCGAGGCCGGCTGGGGCGGCGTGGTCTGGAAAACCCTGGGCGAAGATCCGGCGGCAGTGAACGTGTCGTCGCGCTACTCGGCGCACTTCGGGGCCAACCGCGAGGTGCTGGGCTTTAACAACATCGAGCTGATCACCGACCGCTCGCTTGCGATCAACCTGCAGGAAATCACCCAGGTCAAGAAGGACTGGCCGGACCGTGCGCTGATCGTGTCGTTGATGGTGCCCTGCGTCGAAGAATCCTGGAAACACATCCTGCCGCTGGTGGAAGCCACCGGCGCCGACGGCATCGAACTGAACTTCGGTTGCCCCCACGGCATGCCGGAACGTGGCATGGGTGCGGCGGTCGGCCAGGTACCGGAATACGTCGAACAGGTCACCCGCTGGTGCAAGACCTATTGCTCGCTGCCGGTGATCGTCAAGCTCACGCCGAATATCACCGACATCCGCGTCGCCGCTCGCGCCGCCCACCGTGGCGGTGCCGATGCGGTGTCGCTGATCAACACCATCAACTCGATCACCAGCGTCAACCTCGAACGCATGGTCGCCAATCCTATGGTCGGCAGCCAAAGCACCCACGGCGGCTACTGCGGCTCGGCGGTCAAGCCAATTGCGCTGAACATGGTCGCCGAAATCGCCCGCGACCCACAAACTCGTGATCTGCCGATCAGCGGCATTGGCGGCATCGGCAACTGGCGCGATGCGGCGGAGTTCATCGCGTTGGGGTGTGGCTCGGTGCAGGTGTGCACGGCAGCCATGCTGCATGGTTTCCGGATTGTCGAGGAGATGAAGGACGGCTTGTCACGCTGGATGGACAGTCAAGGCTACGCCAGCATTGCCGAGTTTTCCGGGCGGGCGGTGGCCAATACCACGGACTGGAAGTACCTGGACATCAATTATCAGGTGATCGCGAAGATTGATCAGCAGGCATGTATCGGTTGCGGGCGTTGCCACATTGCCTGTGAAGACACCTCGCACCAGGCGGTGGCCAGCCTCAAGCAGGCGGATGGCACGCACAAGTACCAGGTGATCGATGACGAGTGCGTGGGCTGCAATCTGTGCCAGATCACCTGTCCGGTGCAGGACTGTATCGAGATGGTGCCGGTGGAAACGGGCAAGCCGTTTCTGGACTGGAATCATGATCCGAGGAATCCGTATCACGTCAGTGCTTGAGGTCAGCGGCGCCTGAACTGGCGCCTTCGCGGGCAAGCCCGCTCCTACAGTGAAACGCGTTTCAACTGTAGGAGTGAGCCTGCTCGCGATAGGGCCCTGCGCGACAACATAAATCTCAAGGCTCCAACCCGATCCCCCGCAAAATCACACGGGTCACCGTCTGCACGGCCTTCTCGAACTGCATGTCCGACAGCGGCTGGTGGTCGTTGAGAATGTTCACCTGGTGATCGAAGTCGGCATAGTGCTGGGTCGAGGCCCAGATCATGTACAGCAGGCTCGACGGCTCCACCGGCAGGATGCGTTTGTCGTCCACCCACTGGCGGATTTTCGCTTCCTTCATCTTGGCCCAATCGTAAAGGCTCGCGTCCAGTGCTTCGCCCAGCGTCGGGGCGCCGTGGATGATTTCATTGGCCCAGACTTTCGACCCGTAAGGCCGGCTGCGGGAATGGTTCATCTTGGCGCGGATGTAGCTGCTGAGCACCACGCGGGGATCATCGAACATCTCGAAGCACAGCGCGTCCTGCTTCCAGACTTCCAGCAGGTCGAACAATACCGCGCTGTACAGTTCGGTCTTGGTGCTGAAGTAGTAATGCAGGTTGGAGCGCGGCAGTTGCACCTCGGCGGCGATGTCGGCCATGGCCGTGCTGCCGAAGCCCTTTTCAGCGAAGACCTTTTCCGCCCCCAGGAGGATTTTTTCGACGTTAGTGCGACGAATCTCGATCTTGTGATTGCCCATGCGGGTCCCCGACAACAACGTTGAGCAAGACTAGCATCCGCTCTGACTGCGGTGACAGGCTAAATCGAAACTTCGTACAGGCGCTGTCGTAAAGCTAAACTCTGTGCACTTGGAAACTGCCTGAGGTACTCACGATGCTGCTCAAGAAAACCCTGACCGTCGCGGCCCTGCTCGGCTCGCTGCTCGCCGCTTCTTCGGTGTTCGCCCATGCCCACCTGAAAAGCCAGACGCCAGCCGCCGACAGCACCGTGGCGGCACCCGCGCAACTGCGCCTGGTGTTCTCCGAAGGGGTCGAAGCCAGCTTCACCAAAGTCACCCTGACCCGCGATGGCGCCCCCGTGGCAGTCAAAGCGCTGACCACCGAAGGCAGCGACAAGAAGACCCTGATCGTCACACCGGACGCGCCGTTGACTGCCGGCGCCTACAAAGTCGAATGGCACGCCGTGTCGGTCGACACCCACAAAAGCGAAGGTGCCTACGCCTTCAAGGTGGCCCAGTAATCCATGGCGAGCGCGTTGGTGCTGTGCCGCTTCCTGCATTTCATCGTGGTGTTGATGCTGTTCGGGGCCTGGGTGTTCAGGCCCTTGCTGCTGCGTGGCGAAAGCGCACTGGATCCGCGGCTGGCACGCCTCTCGCGCTGGCTGGCGGTGGTGGCGTTGGCCAGCGGGGTCTGCTGGTTAGTGCTGATCACCGCCAGCATGGCCGGAACCTGGGACGCCGCGTTCGATCCAGCCACCCTGCAATTGGTGCTGGGCAATACTTTTTTCGGCCAGGTCTGGCGCTGGCACTTGCTGTTTAACCTGATACTGGTGGCGCTATTGCTGACGCCACTGCGGGCCAGCCTTGTACTGCGTCTGGTCCTTGGCGGGCTGCTGCTGGCTACGCTGGCTCCGATCGGCCATGGCGCGATGCTCGATGGCATCGCCGGGCAATTGCTGATCCTCAATCAACTCGTCCACTTGATCTGCGTGGGTGCCTGGCTCGGCGGCTTGATGCTACTGGTGATGATTTTGCGGGCGCCTGCGGAGCATTCGATTCGCGTGATGTTGCAGCGCTTCAGCGGTGTCGGTTACGGCCTGGTCGCGGGCCTGCTGATCACCGGGCTGATCAATGTGCGGGTGCTGACCGGGGCGTTCTGGCCGACGCCGTTGTTCACCGGGTTCGCCTTGATTTTGCTGATCAAGGCTGCATTGGTGGTGACGATGCTGGGCCTGGCGTTCTTCAACCGACTGCGCATCGATGACTGCGAACAGCGTCTGCCAGCCCTGCGCACCAGCGTGATGCTGGAGTGGATGCTGGGCATCGGCGCCGTCGCTGCAGTCTCGCTGCTGGGCACCCTGCCCCCGATGATTTCCGCCTGAACCCACACCCCCCTTGTAGGCGCTGGCTTGCCAGCGAAAGCGCTCTACCCGCCACTAGTGATGTGCCTGAAAGGACGCCTTCGCTGGCAAGCCAGCGCCTACAGGTTCTTTGGTAGCCGGCCTGCCGCTGCATGTCGTCGTACAACTTCCGGTTGACATCCCTTTAAAATCCCGCAAATATCGCTTCAAATGTTGTACGACGACGTATGACAATCATAAAAACAAGAAACAATGGAGCGTCAATGTGAGCAAGCTCGTCCGCAATTCGTCCGTCCGTTCTTCGCAACCACGCTTTTCCCGTCGTCATACCCTGAGCCTGATCGGCTGCAGCGGTCTTGTCCTCGCCCTGCCGCTGACCAGCCAGGCCGAAGGTTTCGCCGATGACGCCAAGGCCACGCTGAATCTGCGCAACGCCTACTTCAACCGCAACTTCACCAACCCGGCCTACCCACAAGGCAAGGCTGAAGAGTGGACGCAAAACTTCATTCTCGATGCCAAGTCCGGCTTCACCCAGGGTACCGTCGGGTTCGGCCTGGATGTGCTGGGCCTGTACTCGGTCAAGCTCGATGGCGGCAAAGGCACCGGTGGCACCCAGCTGCTGCCGCTGGACCATGATGGCCGCCCGGCCGACACCTTTGGCCACACCAACGTGGCGTTCAAGACCCGGCTGTCGCAGACCGAAGTCAAGGTCGGCGAGTGGATGCCGGTGTTGCCGATCCTGCGTTCGGACGACGGCCGTTCCCTGCCGCAAACCTTCCGTGGCGGCCAGGTCACGTCGAAAGAAATCGACGGCTTGACGCTCTACGGCGGCCAGTTCCGCGCCAACAGCCCGCGCAACGATTCGAGCATGGGCGACATGTTCATGAACGGCAAAACGGCGTTCACCTCGGACCGTTTCAACTTCGGTGGCGGCGAGTACCTGTTCAACGAAAAACGCACGCAAGTGGGCGTCTGGTACTCGGAACTCAGCGACATCTATCAGCAGCAGTTCTACAACGTGATCCACACCCAGCCTGTCGGCGACTGGACCCTGGGCGCCAACCTCGGCTACTTCATCGGCAAGGAAAACGGCAGCGCCCTGGCCGGCGATCTCGACAACAAAACCGCCTTCGCCCTGCTTTCGGCCAAGTACGGCGGCAGCACGTTCTATGTCGGCCTGCAAAAACTGACCGGCGATGATCTGTGGATGCGGGTCAACGGCACCAGCGGCGGCACCCTGGCCAACGACAGCTACAACTCCAGCTACGACAACGCCCGGGAAAAATCCTGGCAGGTTCGTCACGACTATAACTTCGTCGCCCTCGGTATTCCCGGCCTGACCCTGATGAACCGCTACATCAGCGGTGACAACGTGCACACCGGCGCCATCACCGACGGCAAGGAATGGGGCCGCGAATCGGAACTGGCCTACACGGTGCAGAGCGGTCCGCTGAAAAACCTCAACGTGAAGTGGCGCAACGCGAGCATCCGCAAGAACTTCAGCACCAACGAGTTCGATGAAAACCGGGTCTTCATCAGCTACCCGATCAGCCTGCTGTAAACACAAAGCCCTTGTAGGAGCGGGCTTGCCAGCGACAGCGTCGGGTCAGCCGCCGCAGGTATCGAATGAGCTACCGCCTTCGCTGGCATGCCAGCTCCTACAGGATACGATGCGTGTTGCAATGACCCTCCGTCCCTTTCGGCCCAGCGTGCGTTGACAAGCAACGGACACCCTAACGATACTTCGGCAAAGTCGTACGACAACCTACAACGATTCAATAACAACAACTGCGTGTCCAGGATTCCCATGACGACCACTACAACCACCCAAACGCCTTTCAATCGCCTGCTGCTGACCGGCGCCGCCGGTGGCCTGGGGAAAATCCTGCGCGAAAGCCTGCGACCCTACGCCAACGTGATTCGCCTGTCGGACATCGCCGACATCGCCCCGGCGATGGATGACCGTGAAGAAGTCGTACCCTGCGACCTGGCCGACAAACAAGCGGTGCATCAACTGGTCGAAGGCGTGGACGCAATCCTGCACTTTGGCGGCGTGTCCACCGAGCGCTCGTTTGAAGAGATCCTCGGTGCCAACATCTGCGGCGTGTTCCACATCTACGAAGCGGCGCGCCGCCACGGCGTGAAGCGGGTGATCTTCGCCAGCTCCAACCATGTGATCGGCTTCTACAAGCAAGACGAAGTCATCGACGCCCACTCCCCTCGCCGCCCGGACAGCTACTACGGTTTGTCCAAATCCTACGGCGAAGACATGGCCACATTCTATTTCGACCGCTATGGCATCGAGACCGTCAGCGTGCGCATCGGCTCTTCGTTCCCTGTGCCGCAAAACCGCCGGATGATGAGCACCTGGCTGAGCTTTGGCGACCTCACCCAATTGCTCGAACGCGCGCTGTACACGCCAAATGTCGGCCACACCGTGGTCTACGGCATGTCCGACAACAAGGACATCTGGTGGGACAACCGCTTTGCCACGGCCCTGGGTTATGCCCCGAACGACAGCTCCGAAGTGTTCCGCGAACAGGTCGAAGCCCTGCCGCTGCCGGCTGCCAATGACCCGACGCGGGTCTATCAGGGCGGCGCCTTTTGCGCAGCCGGGCCATTCGGCGACTAAGCCTTCGCGCCCGCAGGGTCCCCACAACAAAAACCAAGGGAATGAGTTGCCATGCAAGCCGAATTGATTGTCGATGCCCGCAACGCGGTCGGTGAAAGCCCGGTCTGGGTGCCCGAGGAAAACGCCCTGTACTGGGTCGATATTCCCGCGGGCGACTTGCAACGCTGGAGCGCCGATGGCGGACAGGTTGAGTCCTGGAAAACCCCGGAGATGCTCGCCTGCATCGCACGTCACCGCGACGGCGGCTGGGTCGCCGGCATGGAAAGCGGGTTCTTCCGCTTGCATCCACGCGACGATGGCAGCCTCGACAGCGAGTTGCTGGCCCACGTCGACCATACTCGCGACGACATGCGTTTGAACGATGGGCGTTGCGATCGTCAGGGCCGCTTCTGGGCCGGCAGCATGGTGTTGAACATGGGCGCCAATGCCGCCAACGGCACGTTGTATCGCTACAGCGCCGGGCAACGTGGCCCGCTCGACGCCCGGCTGAACGGCTTTCTGGTGCCCAACGGCCTGGGTTTCAGCCCGGACGGACGCACGATGTATTTGTCTGACTCCCACCCGCAGGTCCAGCAGATCTGGGCCTTCGACTACGACATCGACACCGGCACACCCTCCAGGCGCCGCGTGTTCGTGGACATGAACCAGTATTGCGGACGCCCTGACGGCGCGGCAGTCGATGCCGAAGGCTGCTACTGGATTTGCGCCAACGACGCCGGTTTGATCCACCGATTTACCCCCGATGGTCGACTCGACCGTTCCCTCGCCGTACCGGTGAAAAAACCCACCATGTGCGCCTTCGGTGGCGCTCGACTGGACACGCTGTTCGTGACCTCGATCCGCCCCGGCGACGACCATGACCCGCAATCACTGGCCGGTGGCGTGTTCGCCCTCGACCCCGGCGTCAAGGGATTACCGGAACCCCTGTTCAACGCTTGAACCTTCTCGCAACAAAACGCTTGTGCTGCATCGCTGTGCCTTGAATAAAAAAAACAACAAAACTGGAGACACCCCCAATGGACTTCAAACGCACCTTGCTCGCCGCTGCACTTCCCCTCACCGCAACACTCGCCTTTACCCTCAGCAGCGCCGCCCAGGCACTGGAAATCAAATTTGCCGATATCCACCCCGCCGGTTATCCGACCGTGGTGGCGGAAGAACAACTGGGCAAAACCCTGGTCACCGACAGCAATGGAGCCCTGACCTTCAAGATGTTCGCCGGCGGTGTGCTCGGCTCGGAAAAGGAAGTGGTCGAACAGGCCCAGGTCGGCGCCATCCAGATGGCTCGCGTCAGCCTCGGGATCGTCGGCCCGGTGGTGCCGGACGTGAATGTGTTCAACATGCCGTTCGTGTTCCGTGACCAGGCTCACATGCGCAAGATCATCGACGGCGAAATCGGCGACGAAATCCTCGACAAGATCACTCACTCCGAATTCAACCTGGTGGCCCTGGCCTGGATGGATGGCGGCACGCGCAACCTCTACACCAAGAAACCGGTGCGCAGCCTGGCAGACCTCAAGGGCATGAAAATTCGCGTGCAAGGCAACCCGATGTTCATCGAAACCATCAATGCCATGGGCGGTAACGGCATCGCGATGGACACCGGCGAAATTTTCAGCGCCCTGCAAACCGGGGTGATCGACGGCGCCGAAAACAACCCGCCGACCATGCTCGAACACAACCACTACCAGAACGCCAAGTTCTACAGCCTGACCGGGCACCTGATCCTGCCCGAGCCGATCGTAATGTCGAAAACCACCTGGGAAAAACTTACGCCCGAGCAGCAGACCCTGGTGAAGAAAGCCGCCAAGGCAGCCCAGGCCCAGGAACGCACCCTGTGGGACGCGAAATCGGCCAGCAGCGAGGAGAAGCTCAAGGCCGCCGGCGTCGAGTTCATCACCGTCGACAAAAAACCTTTCTACGAAGCAACCGCCTCGATCCGCGAAAAATACGGCGCACCCTACGCCGACCTGATCAAGCGCATCGAAGCCGTTCAGTAACCCTCCCGCATTCAAGAAAGGCCCGGCGCCGCTGACGTTGGTGTACGTCAGTGCGCGCCCGGTTACGGTGGAACCCGATGAAGAATCTGCTGCTAGGCATCAATGACAAGCTCTACATGACCTGTATCTGGGTCGCAGGGCTCTGCGTGCTGGCCATTGCGTTAATCATTCCCTGGGGCGTTTTTGCCCGCTACGTACTCGGCACCGGCTCCAGCTGGCCGGAGCCCACCGCCATTCTGCTGATGATGGTGTTCACCTTCATCGGCGCTGCCGCCAGTTATCGGTCGGGCTCGCACATGGCAGTGGCCATGCTCACCGACCGCCTGGCGCCGCAACTGCGCAAGGCCTCGGCCATACTCGCGCAACTGCTGATGGCGACCATCTGCCTGTTCATGGCCATCTGGGGCAGCAAGCTGTGCCTGTCGACCTGGAACCAGTTCATGAGCGCCCTGCCAACATTGCGAGTGGGCATCACCTACTTGCCGATACCGGTTGGTGGTGTATTGACGCTGGTGTTTGTCCTGGAAAAACTCTTGCTCGGTGACCAGAGCAACCGCCGGGTCGTGCGTTTCGACCTCGTTGAAGAAAACGAAGGGGCTGCCTGAATGGACGCATTTATCCTGTTGGGCAGTTTTATCGCGTTGATCCTGATCGGCATGCCGGTCGCCTACGCATTGGGGTTTGCCGCACTGATCGGCGCGTGGTGGATCGACATCCCGTTCCAGGCGCTGATGATTCAGGTCGCCGGAGGCGTGAACAAGTTCTCCCTGCTGGCCATCCCATTTTTCGTCCTGGCCGGCGCGATCATGGCCGAGGGTGGCATGTCCCGGCGCCTGGTGGCGTTCGCCGGGGTCTTGGTGGGGTTTGTGCGTGGCGGCTTGTCGCTGGTCAATATCATGGCCTCGACGTTTTTTGGCGCGATTTCCGGTTCCTCGGTGGCAGACACAGCCTCGGTCGGTTCGGTGCTGATTCCGGAAATGGAACGTCGTGGCTATCCCCGCGAGTTCGCCACGGCGGTAACCGTCAGTGGTTCGGTGCAAGCGCTGCTGACGCCACCGAGCCACAATTCGGTGCTCTACTCGCTGGCCGCCGGCGGCACGGTATCGATTGCCTCACTGTTCATGGCCGGCGTGGTACCGGGCCTGTTGATGAGTGCGTGCCTGATGGTGCTGTGCCTGATCTTCGCCAAAAAGCGTGACTACCCCAAAGGTGAAGTCATCCCGATGCGCGAAGCGCTGAAAATCTGCGGCGAAGCGCTGTGGGGGCTGATGGCGATGGTGATCATCCTCGGCGGCATTCTGTCGGGTATTTTCACCGCCACCGAATCGGCGGCGATTGCGGTGCTGTGGTCATTCTTCGTGACCATGTTCATTTACCGCGACTACAAGTGGAGTGAACTGCCGAAGCTGATGCACCGTACCGTGCGGACGATTTCGATCGTGATGATCCTGATCGGCTTCGCCGCGAGCTTCGGCTACGTCATGACCCTGATGCAGATCCCCGCGAAGATCACCACGCTGTTCCTGACCCTGTCGGATAACCGCTACGTGATCCTGATGTGCATCAACGTCATGCTGCTGTTGCTCGGCACGGTGATGGACATGGCGCCACTGATCCTGATCCTTACGCCGATCCTGATGCCGGTGATCCTGGGGATTGGCGTGGACCCGGTGCAGTTCGGCATGATCATGCTGGTGAACCTGGGGATTGGTCTGATTACACCGCCAGTGGGTGCGGTACTGTTTGTGGGGTCGGCCGTGGGTAAAGTCAGTATCGAAACAACCGTCAAGGCGCTGATGCCGTTCTACGCCGTGCTGTTCCTGGTGTTGCTGGCCGTGACCTACATTCCGGCACTGTCGCTGTGGTTGCCGCATTTGGTGTTGTAACGCTGTTCTGCAGGAGCCGGCTTGCTGGCGAAGTCGGGTTCAAGGCCGCCTTCGCCGGCAAGCCGGCTCCTGCAAAAGGCACCCCGTATTCATTCAAATCGCAGGTCAAAATGACGCCAAGTCTCTTCGAGCTCAACGACGAGCTCACCCGTCTCACCCTGGCCCCGGAACTCGGCGCCAGCATCGTCAACTGGACAGTGCGCGGCAGCGGGCAACCTTTGTTGCGTCACAGTGACGCCCATGCGCTGAACACTGGCCTGCCTGGCAAACTCGGCTGTTTTCCCTTGGTCCCCTGGTCCAATCGTATCGCCGAAGGCGGTTTCGATTGCCCCGATGGCTGGCTGGCACTGGCGCCCAACAGCCTCACCGACCCGCTGCCGATTCACGGTAGCGCCTGGCAGCAACCGTGGCAGGTGGTTTCCCGGACTCAGGATGAACTCGTCCTGCAACTCGACAGCGCAACGCCCTTCGCCTATCGCGCCCGGCAACGTTTCCACCTGAGCGCGGGCAAGCTGAGCATCGACCTGCAGGTCACGCATCTGGCAGAACAGGCTGCATGGCACGGCTTGGGACTGCATCCGTACCTGCCGCGCACGCCGCACACCCGGCTACAGGCGCCCGCTCGGCAGGTGTGGTTGTGCGACGGGGCAAAACTGCCGACCGAACTGAGTGCGTTGCCGGCCGAGTGGGATTTCCGGCAACCCAAGGCATTGCCCGAATCACTGCTGGACAATGGTTTTTGCGAATGGGATGGCCACTGCCTGATCGAGCAGGCGGACCTGGGTTACGCCCTGGAGTGCCAGGCCACCGGCAGCGATTATTACTTGCTCTATTGCCCGGTGGGCCTGGAGTTTTTTTGCATCGAACCGGTGAGTCATCCGGTCAATGCGCACCACCTGCCGGGTCGGCCAGGGCTGCGTTTGCTCGAGCGAGGCCAATCCATGGCACTCGGTTTCAGCCTGCAATACCGCGCGTTGTAAGGCTCAGGCACGGAACATCATGTAGACGGCGACGATCAGGCAAACACTGGCGAAGCCGATCTGCAACGCCCGTGCCGGCACTCGCGCACACAGTTTGCGACCAACGATCATGCCGACGACGCTCGCGCCAATGAACGTCGCGCCGACGCTGTCGATGCGCACCCCGGCGTGAAACGCACCAACCACACCGATGGCCGAAATCAGGCTGATCACCATCAGCGACGTCGCGACAATCCCGCGCATCTGCACATCGGTCAGTTGCTTGAAGGCCGGCACGATCAGAAAACCGCCGCCGACCCCGAGCAAGCCCGAGACCACGCCGGTCACAGCCCCGAGCGCGGCAAGGGTCGCGGTGCATTTGGCGGTCCAGGAAAAGCGCCCGGTCTGCTGGTCGAGCATGCAGTTCTTCTGGCCCCAGTTGGCATGGCCGTGATCGCTCGGACCTTCATCCTTACGTTCACGGCGCAACATGCGCCAGGCCACCATGACCATCAGCAGGCTGAACAGGATCATCAGGATTTTTTCCGGCAACTGATGGGCGAAGTAAATGCCCACCGGCGAAAACACCGCACCGAGCGCGGCAATCAACAACGCGGCGCGATAACGCACCAGGCCATGGCGCAAGCCGTCAATGGCGCCGACCGCTGCCGCACTGCCCACCGCAAACAGCGCCACCGGAGCGGCCTGGGTCATGCTCCAGCCCAAGCCCAATACTAGGGCCGGTACCGCGAGAATCCCGCCACCCGCTCCGGTCAGGCCCAACACCAAACCCATTACCACGCCAAACAAAGCTGCCAGCAACATAGTGAGTTCTCAGTCGACCTTGGACACTTGCGTCAGCCATTCGCGGCCCTTGAGCATGCCGTTCCAATAGAACCAGGGTAGCAATGTCGCCTTCAGCCACCACGCTGAACGGCGCGGTTTCGTGGGGTCCAGGGCGAAGGTCGGGAGCAATTTACCGGCGTAGCCGAACTCGGCGAGGATCACCTTGCCCTTCTCCACCGTCAGCGGGCAGGAACCGTAGCCGTCGTACTTTAACGGCAGCGGTTGTTGCCTGCGCAAGGCCAGCAGGTTTTCGGCCACTACCACGATTTGCTTGCGTACCGCCGCGGCGGTCTTGGCATTGCCGGTGCCGCAGATGTCGCCCAGCCCAAACACCTCCGGGTAACGCGGATGCTGCAGGCTGTACGGATCGACTTCACACCAGCCAGCGGCATCGGCCAGCGGGCTTTGGGCAATGAAGTCCGCGGGCACCTGAGGTGGCACGACATGCAGCAGGTCAAAGGTTTTTGCCTGGCGGGTGACCTTGCCGTCGGCGTCCTTGACCTCGAACCACGCGGTTTTCGCCGGGCCATCGACCTTGACCAGGTTCGAGTTGAACGCCAACCGGGCGTTGTATTTCTCGATGTACTTCATCAGCGGCGGGACAAAGGTCGCGACGCCAAACAACGCCGCGCCCGCGAGATTGAATTCGACATCGATGTTGTTCAGCACAGCCGTTTTGCGCCAGTGATCGCAGGACAGGTACAGCGCCTTTTGCGGCGCTCCAGCGCATTTGATCGGCATGGCCGGCTGGGTGAACAGGGCTTTGCCGCCGCGCAGTTTCTGCACCTGGTCCCAGGTGTAGGTCGCGTGCCGGTAGCTGTAATTGGAGGTGACGCCGTGCTGGCCGAGCGACGCTTCCAGGCCTTCGATTTTCTCCCAGGCCAGGCGCAGCCCCGGGCAGACGATCAGGTTTTGATAACGGAGCGTGCGCCCATCATCCAGGCTCAGTTGGCGCTGATCGGGGTCGATGCCGGTCACCGCCGCCTGCAACCACCGGGCGCCACGCGGCATCACCGACGCCATCGGCCGCACGGTATTTTCCACGTGGTAGGCGCCACCGCCGACCAGCGTCCACGCTGGCTGGTAAAAATGCCGGGCGCTGGGTTCGATCACGGTGATGTTGAGCTGCGGATCGCGCTTGAGCAGGCTGGCAACGAAACCGATGCCTGCCGTGCCGCCGCCGATGACCACGATATCTGCACTGATGGATGGGCCCCAGTGTTGATCGTTCATTGCTTGTTCCTTTTGCTGCACGCAAGGGTTGATGCGGGTTGCGACACAAAAAATCCTACCGGTTCGGCGTGTTGTTCAGGGTTGTTCCCAACTCTTGAGCACCGCACCGCAGTAAAGTCCGGACAGGGTTTTCATCACCTGGATCACTTCATGACTGGCCAGACCGTAGAAAATGTACTTGCCTTCACGACGGGTCGCGACCAATCCCTCGTCGCGCAGGATGCCCAATTGCTGGGACAGGGTCGGTTGCCGTACACCGGTCATTTTTTCCAGCTCGCCCACGTTGCGTTCGCCCTGGGTCAACTGGCACAGGATCAACAAGCGATCTTCATTGGCCAGGGCCTTGAGGAGCGCACACGCCTTGGAGGCCGAAGCGCGCAGTTGGGCGACTTCACATTCGGTCAGACTGGATTGCATTTGCAGGATGCCTTCAACGTCACTTAAGCTGCGAACATTATGTTTAAACATAAAGTGTTGCAACCCATGACTGAATTTTCGTCCTATTGCACAGGTTCCCGCCCATGCCCGCGCTGATTGAAGCTTTCCTCGACCCGGCCTCCTCGACCTACAGCTATGTGGTCTACGAAGCCGATGGCGGTCAGTGTGCGATTGTCGACCCGGTGCTCGATTACGATGGCGCGTCCGGGCGCACTGCGACCGACCAGGCCGACAAAATCATCGGCTTCGTCCGCGCCCACCACTTGCAAGTGCAATGGCTGCTGGAAACCCACGCCCACGCCGATCACCTGTCGGCCGCGCCCTATTTGCGCCGGGAACTGGGCGGCAAGATCGCCATCGGCAAATCCATCAGCAAGGTCCAGGACGTGTTCAAGACACTGTTCAATCTGGAACCGGACTTTCGCGTCGACGGTTCGCAATTCGATCACCTGTTCGCCCCCGATGAGTCGTTCATGATCGGCAACCTCAAGGCAACCGCGCTGCACGTGCCCGGCCATACCCCGGCGGACATGGCGTACCTGGTCGACGGCGATGTGATCCTGGCCGGCGATACGATGTTCATGCCGGACGTCGGCACGGCACGCTGCGATTTCCCCGGCGGCAATGCCAACCAGATGTTCGCCTCGATCCACAAACTGCTGGCCTTCCCCGCCAGCGTGCGGTTGTACGTGTGCCACGACTACCCGCCTGAAGGCCGCGCCGCGCAATGCATGTCAACCGTGGGTGAACAGCGCCAACACAACATTCATATACGCGACGGCATCGACGAAAATGCGTTCGTCGAAATGCGCACCCGGCGCGATGCGGGGCTCGGCATGCCGACGCTGTTGCTGCCGGCGATCCAGGTGAATGTGCGGGCGGGGAATATGCCGCCCGCCGAAGACAACGGCGTGACTTATTTGAAGATACCGATCAATCAGCTTTGACTGTCGGGCAGCACCTCCTGCATGTCCCACTGCCCGCTTGCAACGCGGAAGGTAAACGCAAGCACCTGCCCTGGCGCAATGACATGTTCAATTTCACTCGTGGGCAGCGGGTGACTGATTCGAGTGGCATACGGTGCTTTGCTCACGATCAGCACCACACTGTTGGCTGGCGCAACGTCCGGCAGGTACACCAATGGCGCGTAGTTGCCGACTGACACGGTATAGCGGACAAATTTCTCGCCGTCGCTGGGGGCCGCAATCACGTACCCGTGTTCATTCGGCGAACAATCACGCACCTGGAGCGCCCAACGGCGCGAGCTATCCAGACACACCAACGCGACAGCCTCCCCCTTCGATAAACGGACACCCGGCAGCGGGACATCACTGCCATGCAAATCCAGCTTACATTCCGCGTCCGTGTCCGAAACGATCAGCAAGCGGTGAGGTTCGTCATTCAAAATCGGCGGCAGCGCCAGGGTTGCAGCCCAGTGCGTGTCATCAATTCGCACAATCATGTGACGGGCATCAGGCATGCCCTGTATAGCTGCATTTCCCGGGCTGGCCTGTACAACATCCGGGATGCCCATTGCGCGGCTGCGGTACTGATTGGAGTAGATGATGTTATCCACCAGGCGATGGCGTAACGACCAATCACAATTGATGATGAAGTATTTCATGATCGGGTAACTGGCATTGCCGGCGGCAAACCAGGACATGAGCGAGCCGGAAATATCGCTGGGGATGAAAGTCCATGGCGACATTCGATGGGCTTGAATAGCCCTCAACTCACCTGCCGGTTTGACCTCGTTGCCCACTTGATCAATAAACACTTTGAGTTGATCGTCGGAGGGGGTGTTGACACCTATCCAGCGTTGATTGACGCCCTCCCAGAAAAGCGCGTCCCGGGGATTGGTGTTATAGGAAATGACAACATTTTTTTGACCGGGTAATGCCCAAATTTGCGATACCGTCAGATCCCGATACAAAGGCGATATGATTGCGCTGCCAAAAGAGGTCTTCAAAATATCATTCAGCTCATCGTGGGCCACGGCTGTAAAGTTCCGGAACCGATGAAAATTCAGAATCACAATCTCGCGCTTGGCGTCCCAGTTAGGCGCGTAATGAAACATTAGCACCCCATCAATAATATCGCCCTTGACTGTGCGCCCGTTGTTCGTTGAGTGAAAGATGGAAAACCGGCGTGGATCACCCATCGAGTATCCGGAATAATATTGAACCCTCAGGTCCAGCACACGAATACCGGCCTCCAATTGATGAAACGGTGCAACGTCCTGGCAAACTTCCATACTGGGTGTAGACGCTGCTGTTTTGTCGAAACCCGAATTATGTGTGCCGGGTAAAATCGCCATGTGAATCGGTATATTGCGAACGACACCGTAGGTTCCCATCCAGGACGTTCGAACATTATTGAAGGGTCTGCAAATCCCACCACCCCAGCTTCCGTTGGGACACCATCCGGCGGTAATCCCGGTCTCTCTTTCCAGCGCAGTCGGCCCGGGACCACCGTCCAGTAACGGCTGGAGATCGATCAAGTCCGGTCCGCCCATGTCGCCAACAAACGGGTCAAAAACAGGCGGAATATATTCTTTTATATTTCCATGGTCATCCAGATCATCAGGATTGACGTCCAAAGAATAGGCCAAAGCAACTTTATCAAGTACGGATTTCATTATGTTTCGCTCTCATTAACTAACGTGGAGCAAGAAACATAAATAAGATCCGTACCACACACCTAAACAATCAAACTGTAGGCTGGCGCTGCACAACCGTGACTAGTTGAGTCAATATATGAACAATACCCCTGCCTTATTTATCCAGCGTCAATCCATTTGCCGGTAATGGCAGCGCCGTTTTATAACGGACTTGTTTCAGAGCAAAACTTGAACGAATGTTTGCCACCCCCGGAACTTTGGTCAAAAAGTCCATCATGAAACGCTCCAGCGACTGAATGGTCGGCACCAGCACCCGGATCAGGTAGTCCGGGTCGCCGGCCATCAGGTAGCACTCCATGACCTCGGGGCGGTCGGCAATCGCCTCTTCAAAATGCTGCAACGCCTCCTCTACCTGTTTCTCCAGGCTGACGTGAATGAACACGTTCACGTGCAGCCCCAGCAGGTCGGCATCGAGCAGCGTCACTTGTTCGCGAATCACCCCCAATTCTTCCATCGCCTTGACCCGGTTGAAACACGGGGTCGGCGACAAGTTCACCGAACGCGCCAGGTCGGCGTTGGTGATGCGCGCGTTCTCCTGAAGGCTGTTGAGAATGCCGATGTCGGTACGGTCCAGTTTGCGCATGAGACAAAACCACCTGTTTTTTATGTTTATGCAGGTTTTTTATCTGCAAATGATCTTTTGCGCAACGAAACAGAGAGAAATATTCTTCTGGGGCGGGCCTATGATTGTTGTAGGACAAGATTTCTTTTACCGAATGAAATCTGTCAGCTCACTACAAGAAATTCACAAGATCGAGCGTAGAAGCCATGACCCAAGCGTATGAACCGCTGCGCCTGCACGTCCCCGAACCCTCGGGCCGTCCAGGGTGCAAAACCGACTTCTCCTACCTGCACCTGACCGATGCCGGTACGGTGCGCAAACCCCCAATCGACGTTGAACCGGCTGACACGGCTGACCTGGCCCGTGGCCTGATTCGCGTGCTCGACGACCAAGGCAATGCCCTCGGTCCTTGGGCGGAAAACGTGCCCGTGGAGATCCTGCGCAAAGGCATGCGTGCCATGCTCAAGACCCGCATCTACGACAACCGCATGGTGGTCGCCCAGCGTCAGAAAAAGATGTCGTTCTACATGCAGAGTCTCGGCGAAGAAGCCATCGGCAGCGCCCAGGCCCTGGCCTTGAACATCGACGACATGTGCTTCCCGACCTACCGCCAGCAAAGCATCCTGATGGCCCGCGACGTACCGCTGGTCGACCTGATCTGCCAGTTGCTGTCCAACGAGCGCGATCCGCTCAAGGGCCGCCAGCTGCCAATCATGTACTCGGTCAAGGACGCCGGTTTTTTCACCATTTCCGGCAACCTCGCCACTCAATTCATCCAGGGCGTGGGCTGGGGTATGGCTTCGGCGATCAAGGGCGACACCAAAATCGCCTCGGCGTGGATTGGCGACGGCGCCACCGCTGAATCGGACTTCCACACCGCCCTGACCTTCGCCCACGTGTACCGCGCGCCGGTGATCCTCAACGTGGTTAACAACCAGTGGGCGATCTCGACCTTCCAGGCGATTGCCGGTGGTGAAGCCACCACCTTCGCCGGTCGTGGCGTCGGCTGCGGCATTGCCTCCCTGCGGGTCGATGGCAACGATTTCTACGCCGTGTATGCCGCCTCTGCCTGGGCTGCCGAACGTGCGCGCCGCAATCTCGGCCCGACCATGATCGAATGGGTCACCTACCGCGCCGGCCCGCACTCGACTTCCGATGATCCATCCAAATACCGTCCTGCCGATGACTGGAGTCACTTCCCGCTCGGCGATCCGATTGCGCGCCTCAAGCAGCACCTGATCAAGATCGGCCAGTGGTCCGACGAGGAACACGCTGCCGTAAGCGCCGAACTGGAAGCCGAAGTGATCGCCGCGCAAAAAGAAGCCGAACAGTACGGCACCCTCGCCGGCGGCCAGATTCCGAGCGCCGCGACCATGTTCGAGGACGTCTATAAAGAGATGCCGGAGCACTTGAAGCGCCAGCGTCAAGAGTTGGGGATCTGACATGAACGATCACAACACCAATATCGAGCTGGAAACCGCCATGACCACGACCACCATGACCATGATCCAGGCCCTGCGCTCGGCCATGGATGTGATGCTTGAACGTGACGACAACGTCGTGGTGTTCGGCCAGGACGTGGGCTACTTCGGCGGCGTGTTCCGCTGCACCGAAGGCTTGCAGAACAAGTACGGCACCTCGCGGGTGTTTGACGCGCCGATCTCCGAAAGTGGCATCGTCGGTGTGGCCGTGGGCATGGGCGCCTACGGTCTGCGCCCGGTGGCCGAAATCCAGTTTGCCGATTACGTGTACCCGGCGTCCGACCAGATCATTTCCGAAGCGGCGCGCCTGCGTTATCGCTCGGCCGGCGAGTTCACCGCACCGATGACCCTGCGCATGCCTTGCGGCGGTGGCATCTACGGCGGCCAGACCCACAGCCAGAGCATCGAGGCGATGTTCACCCAGGTTTGCGGCTTGCGCACGGTGATGCCGTCCAACCCGTACGACGCCAAGGGATTGCTGATTGCCTCCATCGAAAACGATGACCCGGTGATCTTCCTCGAGCCAAAACGCCTGTACAACGGCCCGTTCGACGGCCACCACGACCGCCCGGTAACCCCGTGGTCCAAGCATCCCGCCGCGCAAGTGCCGGACGGTTACTACACCGTGCCGCTGGACGTCGCCGCGATCACCCGTCCGGGCAAGGACGTCACCGTGCTGACCTACGGCACTACGGTGTACGTCTCGCAAGTCGCTGCTGAAGAAAGCGGCATCGATGCCGAAGTCATCGACCTGCGCAGCCTGTGGCCGCTGGACCTGGAAACCATCGTCAAGTCGGTGAAAAAGACCGGCCGTTGCGTGGTGGTGCACGAGGCCACCCGCACCTGCGGTTTCGGCGCCGAACTGGTGTCGCTGGTGCAAGAGCATTGCTTCCATCACCTGGAAGCGCCGATCGAACGCGTCACCGGTTGGGACACCCCCTACCCGCACGCGCAAGAGTGGGCGTATTTCCCAGGCCCGTCCCGAGTGGGCGCGGCGTTGAAACGGGTCATGGAGGTCTGAATGGGCACGCACGTTATTAAAATGCCGGACATTGGTGAAGGCATTGCAGAAGTGGAACTGTCGGTTTGGCACGTCAAGGTCGGCGACATGGTTGTCGAAGATCAGGTGCTGGCCGATGTCATGACCGACAAAGCGATGGTGGACATTCCGTCGCCGGTGCATGGCAAGGTGATTGCCCTCGGTGGCCAGCCGGGCGAAGTGATGGCGGTTGGCAGCGTGTTGATCAGCATTGAAGTCGAAGGCGCGGGCAACGTTAAGGCGTCGGCGCAACCGGACCCTGTTGAAGAAGTGCCGGTTGCAGCAGCGAAAGTCGAAACCGTGGTTGAACGCAAACCGGTCGCGGCCCCTGCGCCAAAAGCTGCCGTTTGCCAGGGCCCGATGGTCGCTCGCGAAGCCGACGAGCGTCCGCTGGCCTCCCCGGCCGTGCGCAAACATGCGCTGGACCTGGGCATCCAATTGCGCCTGGTGCGTGGCACCGGCCCGGCCGGTCGCGTACTGCACGAGGACCTCGACGCTTACCTGGCTCAAGGTCAGTCGAATGCTTCGGCACCGGTGGCGGCGGCTTACGCCCAGCGCACCGATGAACAGCAGATCCCGGTGATCGGCATGCGCCGCAAGATCGCCCAGCGCATGCAGGACGCCACCCAGCGTGCGGCTCATTTCAGCTACGTCGAAGAAATCGACGTGACCGCCGTGGAAGAGTTGCGTGCGCACTTAAATGAAAAACATGGCGCGACCCGCGGCAAGCTGACCTTGTTGCCGTTCCTGGTGCGCGCCATGGTCGTCGCCCTGCGCGACTTCCCGCAGATGAACGCCCGCTACGACGACGAAGCCCAGGTCATCACCCGCCTCGGCGCGGTGCATGTGGGTGTTGCGACCCAGAGCGATGTCGGCCTGATGGTGCCCGTGGTGCGTCACGCCGAAGCCCGCAGCCTGTGGGACAGCGCATCGGAAATCTCGCGTTTGGCCAGCGCCGCACGCAACGGCAAGGCCAGTCGCGACGAGTTGTCCGGTTCGACCATCACCCTGACCAGCCTCGGTGCTCTGGGCGGGATCGTCAGCACGCCGGTGCTGAACCTGCCGGAAGTGGCGATTGTCGGCGTGAACAAAATCGTCGAACGGCCCATGGTAATCAAAGGCCAGATCGTGATCCGCAAGATGATGAACCTCTCCAGCTCTTTCGATCACCGCGTGGTCGACGGCATGGACGCGGCGCAATTCATCCAGGCCATCCGTGGTTTGCTCGAACAACCCGCTACCTTGTTTGTGGAGTAAGGAATGCAGACTTTGAACACCACGCTGCTGATCATCGGCGGCGGCCCTGGCGGTTATGTGACGGCGATCCGTGCCGGCCAGTTGGGCATTGCGACCATTCTGGTGGAAGGCCAATCGCTGGGCGGCACCTGCCTGAACATCGGCTGCATTCCGTCCAAGGCACTGATTCACGTCGCCGAGCAGTTTCACCAGACGCAACACCACAACCAGCATTGCGCCTTGGGCATTAGCGTTTCGGCGCCGACCCTGGACATCACCAAGAGTGTCGAGTGGAAGGACGGCATCGTTGATCGCCTGACCACCGGTGTGGCGGCGTTGCTGAAAAAGAACAAGGTCCAGGTCGTTCAAGGCTGGGCCAAGGTCGTTGATGGCAAGACCGTGGATGTCGGCGACACGCGCATCCAGTGCGAGCACCTGGTGCTGGCCACCGGTTCCAAGAGCGTGAACCTGCCGATGCTGCCAATTGGCGGGCCGATTATCTCGTCCACCGAAGCCCTGGCGCCGACATCCGTACCGAAGCGACTGATTGTGGTCGGTGGCGGTTACATCGGCCTGGAGCTGGGGATTGCCTATCGTAAGCTTGGCGCCGAGGTCTGTGTGGTCGAGGCGCAGGAACGCATCCTGCCGGCCTACGACGCCGAACTGACTCAACCGGTGCACGACGAACTGAAAAAGCTCGGTGTGAAGCTTTACTTGAAGCACAGCGTGCAAGGCTTTGATTCGTCAAACAATACCTTGCAGGTTCGAGAACCGGACGGCGCGACCCTGAACCTGGAAACCGATCAGGTGCTGGTGGCCGTCGGTCGCAAGCCGAACACCCAGGGCTGGAACCTCGAAGCGCTGAACCTGGACATGAACGGCGCGTCGATCAAGATCGACCACCGCTGCCAGACCAGCATGCGCAACGTGTATGCCATCGGTGACCTGAGCGGCGAACCGATGCTCGCGCACCGGGCCATGGCCCAGGGCGAGATGGTGGCCGAGCTGATCAGCGGTAAATCCCGCGAATTCAACCCGACCGCCATTGCCGCCGTGTGCTTTACCGACCCGGAACTGGTGGTGGTCGGCAAGACGCCGGACGAAGCCAAGGCCGCGGGTTGGGACTGCATTGTCTCGAGCTTCCCGTTCGCCGCCAACGGCCGGGCCATGACGCTGGAATCGAAAAGCGGCTTCGTACGCGTGGTCGCCCGTCGCGACAATCATCTGATTGTTGGCTGGCAGGCGGTGGGCGTGGGGGTGTCGGAGTTGTCCACGGCGTTTGCGCAAAGCCTTGAGATGGGCGCACGGCTGGAGGACATCGGCGGCACCATCCATGCGCATCCGACGCTGGGTGAAGCGGTGCAGGAAGCGGCGCTGCGAGCGTTGGGGCATGCGTTGCACATGTAAATCCAGGCATGCGCCGGACCTGTAGGAGCCGGCTTGCCGGCGAAATCGTCGGATCAGTCGACAAACTTGTAGAATGAACGACCGCCTTCGCTGGCAAGCCAGCTCCTACAGAGAACGCAATCTGGGCTGCGAAATGGGCCCGGAATGAAGTATTGTTGTGCCCATCCGGAAAAACGTCAGAAGCCTTGAACCGTTTCGGCGGTTGTTAAGTGATAGAGGGTGTCATGGGTAACGAAAGCATCAATTGGGACAAGCTGGGTTTTGACTACATCAAGACCGACAAGCGCTATCTGTCGTACTTTCGCAATGGCGAATGGGACAAAGGCACCCTGACCGAAGATAACGTGCTGCACATCAGCGAAGGTTCCACTGCCCTTCACTATGGCCAGCAATGCTTCGAAGGCATGAAGGCCTACCGTTGCAAGGACGGCTCGATCAACCTGTTCCGCCCGGACCAGAACGCCCTGCGCATGCAGCGCAGCTGCGCCCGCCTGCTGATGCCGACGGTGGACACCGAGCAGTTCATCGAAGCCTGTAAAGCCGTGGTTCGCGCCAACGAGCGTTTCATTCCGCCGTACGGCACCGGCGGCGCGCTGTACCTGCGTCCGTTCGTGATCGGCGTGGGTGACAACATCGGCGTGCGCACTGCGCCCGAGTTCATCTTCTCGATCTTCTGCATCCCGGTCGGCGCCTATTTCAAGGGCGGCCTGACCCCGCATAACTTCCAGATCTCCAGCTACGACCGCGCCGCGCCACAAGGCACCGGTGCCGCCAAGGTCGGTGGCAACTATGCCGCCAGCCTGATGCCGGGTTCCAAGGCCAAGAAAGCCCACTTCGCCGACGCGATCTACCTGGATCCGATGACCCACACCAAGATCGAGGAAGTCGGTTCGGCCAACTTCTTCGGGATCACCCACGACAACAAGTTCGTGACCCCGAACTCGCCGTCGGTACTGCCGGGCATCACCCGCCTGTCGCTGATCGAACTGGCCAAATCGCGTCTGGGCCTGGAAGTGATCGAAGGCGACGTGCTGATCGACAAACTGTCGGACTTCAAGGAAGCCGGCGCCTGCGGCACCGCTGCCGTGATCACGCCGATTGGCGGCATCAGCTACAACGACCACCTGCACGTGTTCCACAGCGAGACCGAAGTCGGCCCGATCACCCAGAAGCTCTACAAAGAGCTGACCGGCGTGCAAACCGGCGACATCGAAGCGCCAGCAGGCTGGATCGTCAAGGTCTGACCTGACGCCAGCCACAAAAAAGCCCTCCATCGGGTGACCGATGGGGGGCTTTTTGTTGCCAGCGAGGCGCCTGTCCTGACACACCGCAGCACTGTAGGAGCCGGCTTGCCAGCGAAGGCGGTGTGTCGGGCGATGTGGATGTTGGATGTGCCAGCGAAGGCGTCCTCAAAACCACACAAAATCCAAAACCTTTTTCGCCAGCAAGCTGGCTCCTACAAGTCTTGAACGTGCGGATTCCGCTGTTTCGTGAAGTTTCGTCCGAGTGAGGCTAGAAAGGTTCAAGCGGCGACATTTAATGCTTAGATACAACATTTAATGAAAAATTTCAGAGCGGTCCTACATCCAAGTAAATACAGGTGTAATAACTTTGTCTCCGCTCTGAATGCTGAGACAAGGATACAAACTGTGCGTGAAAAGGACATTCCGAAAGTGTGGGGCCCCTCCTACCGGTGATGGGCATCACCGAACGGAATCGTCGCGTTGTTGGCTCCCTCCAATCTGGGCGATAGTGCCTTGTACACGGAGGATCAGCTCAGGGAATTGAAGCACGCACGTACGCGCGTACGATTGCGAGTCGAAGAGCAGCAGGACGGCACGTTGAAAGGTTATGGTTTCAACACCCAGACGCGTCGCGAATGGGAGATGATTCCAGTCGTAACCTTCAAGGCTCAGGGTTCCGAATACATAGCTGATTTCGGCAGCGGAATAACATTGATTTGGACCCCTGCCACCGATCCGAGCTCAACGTCCCCAGTTCCACCACTCGAAGCTCCTCCGCGAGCACCTCATATATGGATCTATCCGCCTACCCCAATGGCTGACAGCATTATCGTCAACCCGATATATCCTCCCGAATACAAAGATTTCATTCTCGTATTTCCATCGGGTTCGGGCATAAAGCCGCTTTACATCGTCTTTTCATTGGAATTTGATGCTGCCAGCTACCACGGCAAAACTGATTCGGCTATCAAAAGTAAAGGTCCAGCAAATGGGCAGGATGCACTAGATAACTCGGTGCAGGTAAAACCAACATCACCTCGCCGAATTTCCGTAGATCCGGAAACTGGAGAATTCGTCGTTTTTGACCGTACAGGGGGGGACGTTTACCACGGTCACGTCAGACCTTGGGATAAACTCCATCAAGACATGAAAAACGCATTGATTAAGGCTCAAAAAGTCGACAATAAAGGCAACGTTCTCGGAGCTAAAAAGTGACCCGTATCTACCAGGATCCTTCAGTCAATCACGATGAAGCCGTACGCCTTCTCGCCAGTCATCTAGACGCAAACGTTGTCCATGCGCTGGTCTCGATTGGCCTCAATGAAGAGGATCGCGTCTGGGCTCAGGACACCTGCCTTGGTTATCTCGAAAGCGGATCCGAGTCTGAAACGGCTGCTGCCGTCACGGCGCTTGGACACATTGCTCGCAGGTTTGGTGAGATTAATCTTGATAAAGTCACTCCAGCATTTGAACGGGTGAAGTTGAAGTTTCCATCATTGGAAGCAATCACTGCGGACACGCTTGATGATATCGAGATGTTCACCTGATCCACCGAGGTCCGCAGTGGTTGACGCTCAACCCAACACCCCAACCCGCTCCGCATCCGGCCAGAACAACGCCGCCTGCCCCATGTGCTGCCCCTGATGATCGACCAGCGTCCACATCTTGCCTTCATGAATCATGAAGGCATTGCCCTGCCGATCTACCCGATAACCGCTGTAGCCGTGCGCGATGCCATGGGCCGTAACCTGTTCCAACAAGGTCTGGCGCAGGGCGCGGTCCAGAGGTGAGGCGCTGAACCTTGAGGGCATGCCGAGAAATTCCGAGCGCGGGTATTTGAAGCACGCCAGCGCCTGTTCATTGCCGTAGAAGAACAGCGGATCGACTTCGGTACCGTGGGCCAACAGGCTGTAAGGCGCGTGGGCGTGCAGCCAGTGCAGGCGTTCAGGTGTGCTCAGCGCCGGAGGGGATGGCAGCTGTTCGCCAGTCCAGTGCCGATAGGACGCATCCAGCCGCTCAAGCGCGGTGGCGTACTCGTGCTCGCGGTCAGTCATCGCGCGTCAGCACTTGGAGCAGTTCAATTTCAAAGATGAGATTGGAATTCGGCGTGATCTTGCCCAGGGTGCGTTCGCCATAAGCCAGGTGCGCCGGCACCAGCAGCTTGCGCTTGCCGCCGACCTGCAGGCCGATGATGCCCTGGTCCCAACCCTTGATCACGCGACCGGTGCCGATCACGCACTGGAACGGTTTGCCACGGCTGTAGGAAGAGTCGAACTCGGTGCCATCCTCCAGCCAGCCACGGTACTGGGTGGTGATCAGTGCGCCTTTTACCGCGGCTTTTCCGTCACCCGCCTGAAGATCGATTACCTGAAGCTCGTCATTCATTGGATTCACTCGTATGCTCATTCGCCCTAAAGGGGCTGATGGGCGTCGTTTTCCCAGATTTACCCTCGATTGGCAACCTCCGGGGCCTGCATGCGCTGGGTCAAAAGGGGTCGGCTGAACTTTTAAAATCAACCATTACCCGTACGGTTCACTGTCCTGATGGCCATCCCCGAATGATCCTGCTCTGGACCAGCGTCCTCTTTGGTTTGCTCGCGCTCACCCTGGTCATCGTGTTGATCTGGCGCGAACGCTCGCTGCAGCAGCAACTGGCGGAACATCGCGCGATCATCAGCAGCCTGTCCGAGAGCCGCAACATCCACCAGGACGGCGATGCAGAGCGCTTCAAGCGCAGCCAGTATTTCGCCCGGATTGGCACCTGGGACTGGGATGTCGACACCGACCGGTTGTATTGGTCGGAGGCGATTTTCGGCATGTTCGGGTTCAAGATCGGCGAGGTCACGCCCTCCTACGCGCTGTTTTGCTCCTGCGTGCACCCGGACGACCGGCTACGGGTTCGCGCCGGCGAGTTGCGTTGCCTGGAAACCGGCGAAAACCATGATGAGGAATACCGCGTGGTCTGGCCCGACGGCACCCTCCGCTGGCTGCGCGAGACCGGTAATGTGGTCAAGAATGAGCAGGACGACACCATCAAGATGATGGGCGTGGTGCGCGACATCACCGAAGAAAAGGCCTCGGCCAACCATCTCAAGCACCTGGCCCATTTCGATCCGCTGACTGGCCTGCCCAATCGCCTGGTACTGGAAGAGCGCCTGTCCGAAGCACTGGAGCTTGCGCGCCAGAGTGCCAAGCGGGTGGCGCTGGTGTTTGTCGACCTCAATGGTTTCAAGGCCATCAACGACCGTTATGGCCATGCCGCCGGCGACCGCGTGCTGGTCACCACCGCCACGCGGCTCAAGCGTATCCTGCGCGGCACCGACACAGTCGCCCGGATCGGCGGCGACGAATTCGTGGTCATCCTCCAGAACCTGCCTCCAGGCAAAAGCCTGCAAGACGAAGCGCGCACCATTTGCCAGAAAATTTTCGTCGAACTCTCCCCGCCTGTCGCCGTTGGTAACGACCAGCGCCACATCGGCACCAGCCTCGGCGTCGCGGTATTCCCCGACCACGCTCCGAGCATTGACCGCTTGCTGCACATTGCCGACCTGGCGATGTACGAGGCCAAGCGCAGCGGCAACAATCAGTACCGGTTGGGCGGCGAAACGCAGAGTCATTCGCGGGTTTGAATGCAACCGCCGGGCCACGCACGGGCCCGCCATTGAATGCATTGATCCGCCTCACGCATCAATGCATGCCAACAATGCAATTAACATATCGATGCCCCTGCTCCACTATCCGCCTCAATAAGAACCGTGCGCAGCGTCCAGTCGGCACACGTCATAAAAGCGGTGGAGTACACGTCAAATGACAGCATCAATCCAACGGCCCGCGACTGCCGGTCGCTCCCGGGCCAGTGCGATTTTCCGGGTCACCTCGGGTAACTTCCTCGAACAGTTCGACTTCTTCCTTTTTGGTTTCTATGCCACGCAGATCGCTGGCGTATTCTTTCCGGCCAGCAGCGAATTCGCCTCGCTGATGATGACCTTCGCGGTGTTCGGCGCAGGCTTTTTGATGCGTCCATTGGGCGCCGTGGTGCTGGGTGCCTATATCGACGACGTTGGCCGTCGCAAAGGCTTGATCGTGACCCTGTCGATCATGGCCAGCGGCACCATACTGATTGTGCTGGTGCCCGGCTACGAAACCATCGGTCTGTTCGCACCGGCCCTGGTGCTGATCGGACGGCTGCTGCAGGGTTTTTCCGCCGGCGCGGAACTGGGTGGGGTTTCGGTGTATCTCGCCGAAATCGCCACCCCCGGCCGCAAGGGCTTTTTTACCAGTTGGCAGTCGGGTAGCCAGCAAGTGGCGATCATCGTCGCCGCCGCACTGGGCTATGCCTTGAACCAGTGGATGGCGCCGAGTGTGATTGCCGATTGGGGTTGGCGGATTCCGTTTTTCGTCGGTTGCATGATCGTGCCGTTCATCTTTTTGCTGCGCCGCAACCTGGAAGAAACCGAAGCGTTCGCCACCCGTAAACATCGCCCGAGCATGGGTGAAGTGTTCCGCACCCTGGGGCAAAACTGGGTAATTGTGTTCGCGGGCATGATGATGGTCGCCCTCACCACCACTGCGTTCTACCTGATCACGGTGTACGCGCCGACCTTCGGTAAAACCGTGCTGCACCTGAGTACAGCGGATGCGCTGCTGGTGACATTGCTGGTGGGCGTCTCGAACTTCATCTGGCTGCCGATTGGCGGCGCCCTCTCTGACCGTATCGGTCGCCGACCGGTGTTGATCGCCATGGCCTTGCTGGCCATCGCCACGACCTACCCGGCGCTGACGTACCTGGTCAACGCGCCAAGTTTCCTGCACATGCTGCTGGTGTTGTTGTGGCTGTCATTCATTTATGGCCTGTACAACGGCGCGATGATCCCGGCCCTTACCGAGATCATGCCGGTCGACGTGCGGGTCGCCGGTTTTTCCCTGGCCTACAGCCTGGCCACCGCAGTGTTCGGCGGATTCACCCCGGCGATGTCGACCCTGCTGATCCAGTACACCGGCGACAAGGCGGCGCCGGGTTACTGGATGAGCTTTGCCGCGGTGTGCGCCCTGTGCGCCACGCTGATGCTCTATCGCCGCGCCTCCAATCCCCTGCAACCGGTGGTTTCATGAACCTGCCTTTTATCGAGAACATGAACATGAACAAACGGTGCACATTTGCCGCCCTCGCGTTGGTGGCCAGCCTGGGCTTGAGCGGCATGGCCCAGGCCGAAGAGATCCGTGTGATGACCTCCGGTGGCTTCACGGCGGCCTACAAGATCCTCGGCCCGAAATTCGCTGCCGCCACCGGCAATACCCTCGACACCGAGCTCGGCCCCTCCATGGGCAAGGCGCCAGAGGCGATTCCCAATCGCCTGGCCCGCGGTGAACAAGCCGACGTGGTGATCATGGTCGGCTACGCGCTGGACGACTTGATCAAGCAGGGCAAAGTCGACCCGGCGTCCCGGGTCGAACTGGCCGATTCGCGGATTGGCCTGGTGGTTCGCGAAGGCGCACCGAAGCCCGATATCAGCTCCGTCGACAAGCTGAAGCAAACCCTGCTCGACGCTCAATCCGTGGCCTACTCCGACAGCGCCAGTGGCGTGTACATCGAGCAGCAGTTGTTCAAGCGCCTGGGCATCGAGGATCAGCTCAAGGGCAAATCGACGATGGTACCGAAAATCCCCGTGGGCTCGGTGGTTGCCACCGGCGACTATCAATTGGGCTTCCAGCAGGTCAGCGAATTGTTGCCGGTGCCGGGGGTGAGTTTCGTGGCGAAGATTCCGGAATCAGTGCAGTCGGTCACCCGCTTCGCCGCCGGTATCCCGGTGGGTGCCCGGCACCCGGCCGAAGCCCGGGCCCTGCTGGCATACATGGCCTCGGCCCAGGCTCAGCCGGACGTAAAAGCCACCGGGCTGGACTCGGTCAGTCGTTGAGAGCGGTTTGCGGGACTTTCATTTCCACCACCAGTCGCTCCAGTTCCAGTGCTGCCGGGGTCAATGTTCGACCCCGGCGCTTGATCAGTCCAACGCTGCGCATCACCTGCGGATCAGTCAGCGCCACCCGCGTCAGGATCGGGTGGTCCGCTGCCGGCATCGCCATCAACGGCACTGCCGCCACGCCCAGACCCGCCTCTACCAGACCGATCATGGTCGTCACATGACGGGTTTCGCAGACACTCGCACGCTTGGGCACCACGCCGGTCAGCGCCTGGTCCAGCAGAAAACGGTTACCCGAGGTTTTATCCAGCGAGATGTAATCCTGCTGATAAAATTCGTCCCAGGTCACGCTGCTACGCCCCGCCAGCGGGTGATCGCGCCGGCACGCCACCACATACCCTTCTTGCACCAGGGGTTCGAAGTCCACTTCGGCCTCCAGCGTACCCATGAAGCTCAGACCGAAATCCGCTTCGCCATTGACCACCGCGCTCAACACTTCGTGGGCACTGGAATCGAGAACCTTGACCTTGATCCGCGGAAATTGCCGGTGATAGTGCGCGATCACCCGCGGCATGAAGTAGTAGGCCGCCGACGGTACACAGGCGACGGTGACATGCCCGAGCCGGGTCGAGGCCACCTCGCTGATACCCAGCAATGCCACGTCCAGGTCGTCCAGCAGACGTTCGACGCTAGGGATGAAGCCGCGACCGGCCTGGGTCAGGCTGACCTTGCGCGTGGTGCGTTCAAACAGCTTCACACCCAGGGCGTTCTCAAGCTTTTCGATCCGCCGGCTCAGGGCTGGCTGGGAAATACGCACCGTATCGGCGGCCTTGCGAAAGCTGCCCTGCTCGACCACCGCACGGAAAGCCTGCAAGTCATTGAGGTCGAAATTGATGGCCATGGGGATTACTCGGGAACAACAGATCGATTGATCCGGTTATTCTATTAATGTAACCAATTGATGCAATGCTTTGTCGACGGGACTTCCGCCTTCACGAGCAGGCTCGGTCCCACAGGAACGCTCCCGCAGTGGATCTTCACTGAACCCAGCCTTAATTCTTGTCAGCCCGCTGTACCGAGTCCTGGAGTTTTCTCATGCCCCATGAAGGCAACCTGCTACAAGCCGCTGTCGTGTTCCTGATGGCAGCC
Source organism: Pseudomonas sp. NFX15 (assembly GCF_049132105.1). Classification (NCBI taxonomy): domain Bacteria; kingdom Pseudomonadati; phylum Pseudomonadota; class Gammaproteobacteria; order Pseudomonadales; family Pseudomonadaceae; genus Pseudomonas; species Pseudomonas sp. NFX15. The sequence goes on along the minus strand of NZ_JAFMPV010000006.1, from coordinate 178,246 downwards.
GTGCTCATCGTCCCGTTGGCCAAGCGCCTGCAACTGGGGGCGGTGCTGGGTTACCTGTTCGCCGGCGTGATCATCGGCCCGTCGGTGCTGGGCCTGATCGGCAATCCGCAAAGCGTGGCGCACATTTCCGAACTCGGCGTGGTGCTGCTGTTGTTCATCATTGGCCTGGAATTGTCGCCGCGACGTTTATGGGTCATGCGCAAATCGGTGTTCGGCGTCGGTCTGGCACAGGTTTTGCTGACCGGCTCGGTGATTGGCGTGGTGGCGTTGTGGGTGTTTGCCCAGCCGTTGAACACGGCGATTGTCCTCGGCCTGGGCCTGGCGCTGTCGTCCACGGCGTTCGGCCTGCAAAGCCTGGCTGAACGCAAGGAACTGACCAGCCCCCACGGGCGGCTGGCGTTCGCGATCCTGTTGTTTCAGGACATCGCCGCAATCCCGTTGATCGCTATGGTGCCCTTGCTGGCGGGTGGCGATCACAGCACCACCGCCAGCGAAGACCTGAACCACGGCCTGCAAGTGTTGATCAGCATCGCGGTGGTGGTGATCGGCGGGCGTTATCTGCTGCGGCCGGTGTTTCGCGTGGTGACCAAAACCGCATTGCCAGAGGTTTCCACCGCCACGGCGTTGCTGGTGGTAATTGGCACGGCCTGGCTGATGGAACTGGCGGGTATCTCCATGGCCCTGGGTGCCTTCCTCGCCGGCCTGCTGCTGGCGGACTCCGAATATCGCCATGAACTGGAAGCCCAGATCGAACCCTTCAAGGGCTTGTTGCTCGGTCTGTTTTTCATCAGCGTTGGCATGGGTGCGAACCTCAGCCTGTTGCTGAGCATGCCCATTGCAGTGCTGGGCCTGACCCTGTTGCTGATCGCAATCAAGCTGCCGCTGCTGTTCGTTGTCGGTCGCCTGGCTGGCGGCCTGAACAAGGTCAGTGCCATACGCCTGGGCATTGTGCTGGCGGCCGGCGGTGAGTTTGCCTTCGTGGTGTTCAAGATCGGGCGCGATCATGGGTTGTTCGCCGCACAACTGTATGACCTGCTGGTGCTGACCATCACCCTGTCGATGGCCGTGACGCCACTGTTGCTGCTGGTGTGCGCCCGCCTGGTCAGCCCGAAGGTGCAACCGGTGGTTGTGCCGGAAAAGTTTCGGGAGATCGACGCCGACGCACCGCGGGTGGTGATTGCCGGCATGGGCCGCATGGGCCAGATTGTTTCGCGTATCTTGCGCGCGCAGAACATCAAGTTCGTGGCCCTCGACACCTCGGTGGAAACCATCGAGCTGTCCCGCAGTTTTGGCGGCGTGCCGGTGTTCTACGGCGACCCGATGCGCCCGGAAATCCTCCACGCGGCCAAGGTCGGTGAAGCCGAGTTTTTCGTGATTGCCACCGACGACCCGGACACCAACATCAAGACCGCCGAACTGGTGCACAAGCTCTACCCGCACATGAAAATCATCGCCCGTGCCCGTAACCGCCAGCACGTGCATCGGCTGATGGACGTCGGCGCGCACGCCGTGCGCGAGACGTTTTATTCGAGCCTGGAAATGAGCCGGCAAACGCTGATCGGGCTTGGGCTGACCCAGGCCCAGGCCGATGCGCGGATCAAGCGTTTCAAGCAGCACGACGAAGAGGTGCTCGAAGCCCAACATGCGGTGTATGACGACGCGGTGAAGGTGCTGCAAACGGCGCAGGAAGCGCGAGCGGAGCTGGCGAAGCTGTTTGAGTCGGATCAGCTGGAAGAGCAAGCAGGCAAGAATTGAGGTCAGTTTGAGAACCTCTTCGCTGGCAAGCCAGCTCCTACAAGTCCATCGCAATCCTGTAGGAGCTGGCTTGCCAGCGAAGAACGATAACGCGGTGTGATGGATCAACAACAATTACCAGGGAACCACCATGGCTGACCACCCTGCCCCCGCCCTCAAGGAAATTTTCAACGCCGAGCGCCTGCGGCACATCGCCACCGAGATGATGGCGGTCTACCCGGCGTTCGAGGCCAAGCGCTTCCTGACGCTGGCGCAAACCGGCCTGGCCGACCTCAGCGTGATGCAGCGCATGGCCCGGGTCAGCGAGTGCTTGCACGCCGTGTTGCCGCTGGACTATGAAGCGTCGCTGCAGGTGCTGCGTGCCCTCGCCCCGCGCCTGAACAGCGGCTTCGTCAGCATGTGCCTGCCGCAGTACGTCGCCAGCTATGGCGCCCACGCGTTCGACGTCTCGATGGACGCCTTGAAGTACTTCACCGCCTTCGGCTCTTCGGAATTCGCGATCCGCCACTTCCTGCGCCGCGACCTCGAGCGCTCGCTCGAATTGATGCACGACTGGTCCTTGGACGCCAACGAACACGTACGGCGCCTGGCCAGTGAAGGCTGCCGGCCGCGCCTGCCCTGGTCGTTTCGCCTGGAACCGGTGCAAGCCGATCCACGGTTGGCCGCCGGCATCCTCGACAACCTCAAGGCCGACCCCAGCCTGTATGTGCGCAAGTCCGTGGCCAACCACCTCAACGACATCACCAAGGATCATCCCGGGTGGGTGCTGGACCTGATCGAAGGCTGGTCGCTGGACAACCGGCACACCGCGTGGATCGCCAAACACGCCCTGCGCAGCCTGATCAAACAGGGCAACCAGCGGGCACTGGCGATCATCGGCGCAGGCGGCAAGCCTGAGATCGAAATTACCGATGTGAAAGTCGAACCGCCGGTGATTGGCCTGGGAGAGAAAATCACCCTGTCGTTCGCGCTCAAATCCACCGTTGAAAGCAGCCAGCGCCTGGTGATCGACTACGCCATCGATTACGTCAAGGCCAATGGCAGCACGTCGGCGAAGGTGTTCAAGCTCAAGGCATTGACGCTGCCCGGCAACGCCATCGAAACCGTCAGCCGTGGCCAGCAGATCAAGGCGTTGACCACGCGTCGGCATTATGCGGGGCGGCACCCGGTGCACATCATGGTCAATGGGCAGCGGTTGGCCAGTACGGCGTTCGAGATTCTCGGTTGAACCTCAGGATGTGAATTGGATGGGAAGCCTTCGCTGGCAAGCCAGCTCCTACAAGGGCAACGCATTCCAATGTAGGAGCTGGCTTGCCAGCGAAGGCGCCCGCTTAGACGCCGCCCAACAACAATGGCTGCTCGCGCTCACACAACTCCACCACGTAATCCCACAACACCCGCAACCGCACCGACTTGTGCAATTCACGCCGGGTACTGATCCAGTAGCTGCGCTGAATACTGTCATCCGGCAACAGCGGCACCAGCCCCGGGTCACCGCCGGCCATATAACAGGGCAACACGGCAATCCCCAGCCCTGAACGCGCTGCTTGCTGCTGGGCGATCACGCTGGTGCTGTGAAACACCACCTGCGGGTTGCGGCAAAAGCTGTTGAGGAACATCAGCTCCTGGCTGAACAACAAGTCATCGACGTAGCCAATCCAGGCATGACGCGCCAGGTCTTCGCGACTGCGCAGCGGTGGCGAGCGGTCGAGATAGTCCTGGCTGGCATACAACGCCAGGCGATAGTCCGTGAGCTTGCGGGTGACCAGCATGTCGGCGGCCGGGCGTTCGAGGTGGATGCTGATCTCTGCCTCGCGGTTGAGAATGCTGACAAAGCGCGGCACCGCCACCAGTTCCACTTCCAGCCCCGGATAGCGTTCGAACAAGCCATTCATGCGACTGGCCAGGAACATGATGCCCAGCCCTTCCGTCACCCCGACGCGGATCTTGCCCAGCGGCGCAGTGGACTGGGTGATTTCCTCCTGGGCCAGCAGCGCCACGTTCTCCATCGCCTCGGCGTGTTTGAGCAACGCCTCGCCAGCCGGGGTCATCTCGTAACCCTGGGCATGCTGGACGAACAACGCCGTACCCAGACTCTTTTCAATCGCCTCGATGTGCCGCGCCACCGTGGCATGGGTCGTGTTCAAGCGCCGGGCAGCCGTGAGCAAACGCCCGCTGCGCTGCAATTCGAGAAAAAACCGCAGGTCATTCCAGTCGAACATGAAGCGTCCTTGTGCTTTGGCGTTCGGGATGCTGTTTGAAAACGCACAGCGGCTGCGCAAAAACTAACATTCTTTTGACGAAAGCCAACCACTAGGATGACAGGCAACAAGAACAACAAAACGAGGTCAGGGATGCAAAATTCCCTCGATGAATTCGATTACGTCGTGGTCGGCGCCGGGCCGGCCGGGTGTTTGCTGGCCAATCGACTATCGGCCAATGCGCAACATCGCGTGTTGTTGCTCGAAGCCGGCGGCCGCGACAACTATGCGTGGATTCACATTCCCGTGGGTTACCTGTTCTGCATCGGCAACCCGCGCACCGACTGGTGCTTCAAGACCGAGGCACAACCCGGCTTGCAAGGCCGCGCCTTGAGCTATCCACGCGGCAAGGTGCTCGGTGGCTGTTCCTCGATCAACGGCATGATCTACATGCGCGGCCAGGCCGGCGATTACGATGGCTGGGCTGCCGACGGCAATCCCGGCTGGAGCTGGCGAGACGTGCTGCCGCTGTTCAAGCAGAGCGAAAACCACTTTGCCGGTGCCGCCGAATTTCACGGCGCTGCAGGCGAATGGCGGGTCGAACGCCAGCGCCTGTCATGGCCGATTCTCGACGCCTTCCGCAGCGCCGCCGAACAGAGCGGTATCGCCAACCTCGATGACTTTAACCAGGGTGACAACGAAGGCTGCGGCTACTTCCAGGTCAATCAGAAGGCCGGCATCCGCTGGAACGCGGCCAAGGCGTTTCTGAAACCGGTGCGCCAACGTCCCAATCTCACCGTATTGACCGGGGTCGAAGTCGACCGCGTGCTGCTGGACAACGGCCGCGCTTCGGCGGTCAGCGCTCGCTGGCAAGGCCAGGCGAAAACCTTCAAAGCGCGCAAGGAAATCATCCTGTGTGCCGGCTCGGTCGGTTCGCCGGGCATCCTGCAACGCTCGGGCATCGGCCCGCGCCCGTTGCTGGAGCGGCTGGGCATTGGCGTCGCCCATGAACGGCCAGGCGTTGGCGGCAACCTGCAGGATCACCTGCAACTGCGGCTGATCTACAAACTGGAAAACGCCCGCACCCTGAACCAGATCGCCGGCAGCCTGTGGGGCAAGATGGGCATGGGCCTGCGCTACCTGTATGACCGCAGCGGCCCACTGTCCATGGCCCCGAGTCAACTCGGCGCGTTTGCCCGTTCGGGGCCGGAACAGACCTCGGCCAACCTCGAATATCACGTGCAACCGCTGTCGCTGGAGCGCTTTGGCGAACCGCTGCATGCGTTCCCGGCGTTCACGGCTTCGGTTTGCGACCTGCGCCCGCAGAGCCGCGGCCGGGTGGAAATCCGCTCGGCTAATCCGCAAGAAGCACCGCTGATCCAGCCCAACTACCTCAGCCACCCGGAAGATTTGCGCGTCGCCGCCGACGCCATCCGCCTGACCCGGCGCATCGTCGCCGCGCCAGCCCTGCGCGCCTTCAATCCGGTGGAATACCTGCCTGGCGACAGCCTGCAAAGCGAAGAACAACTGCACGAAGCCGCCGCGCGAATCGGCACCACGATTTTCCATCCGGTGGGCACCTGCCGCATGGGCAACGACGCCGATGCCGTGGTCGATGCGCAACTCAAGGTCCGTGGCATCCCTGGCCTGCGCATCGCCGATGCTTCGATCATGCCGCGCATCACCTCGGGCAACACCTGCTCGCCAACATTGATGATTGCCGAGAAGGCGGCGCAGATGATCCTCACCTCCGCTGCAAACACAATCCCTGTAGGAGCGAGCCTGCTCGCGATGACGGAATGACAGTCAACATCTTCGTTGATTGACCCACCGCCATCGTGAGCAGGCTCGCTCCCACAAGGACCGCATCAGATTCACGGACATCGAGCATTACCCCTGAAATGGAATACGCAACACCAGTGGAACAACAAAAAAAATCACTGTGAGGGATACCGGTATGTCAGAACACGTTCAGCCCCTGGAAGCCGTGCGCAGCGCCGGTACCAGTCACGATACGCAGAAAGTCATCTTCGCTTCGTCCCTCGGGACAGTCTTCGAGTGGTATGACTTTTTCCTCTACGGCGCCCTCGCGGCAGTGATCAGCAAGCAGTTCTTCGCCGGTGTCAACGACACCACGGCGTTCATCTTTGCGCTGATGGCGTTCGCCGCCGGCTTCATCGTCCGGCCATTCGGCGCGCTGGTGTTCGGCCGATTGGGGGACATGATCGGACGCAAGTACACCTTCCTCGCGACCATCATCCTCATGGGCCTGGCGACGTTCTGTGTCGGTCTGCTGCCGACCTACGCCAGCATCGGTATCGCCGCGCCGATCACCCTCGTGGTGCTGCGCATGCTCCAGGGCCTGGCCCTTGGTGGCGAGTACGGCGGCGCCGCCACTTACGTCGCCGAACACGCGCCGATTGGCAAACGTGGTTTCCACACCAGTTGGATTCAGTCCACTGCGACCCTCGGCCTGCTGCTGTCATTGCTGGTGGTGCTGGGCTGCCGCTACTTCACCGGCGATCAGTTCGAAGTCTGGGGCTGGCGCATCCCGTTCCTGTTTTCCATCGTGCTGCTGGGCATCTCGACCTGGATTCGCCTGAGCCTTCACGAGTCGCCGGCCTTCGTGAGAATGAAAGAGGAAGGCAAGCTGTGCAAGCAGCCGATTCGCGATTCCTTCGGCAAATGGGAAAACCTCAAGGTGGTGCTGATCGCGCTGTTCAGCATCAATGCCGGGCAAGCGGTGACCTTCTATGCCGCGCAATTCTACGTGCTGTTCTTCCTCACCCAGTTCCTGAAAATGGACCCGGCGCTGGCCAACGGCTTGCTGATTGTCAGCGTGATCATCGGCGCACCGTTCTTCATTTTCTTTGGTTGGCTGTCGGACAAGGTCGGACGTAAACCTGTGCTGATGCTCGGCCTGCTGCTGGCCACCGCGCTGTACTTCCCGATCTTCAAGACCCTGGCCCACTACGCCAACCCCGCCATCGACCAGGCCAGCCGCCAGGCGCCGATCACCGTGATGGCCGACCCGGCCACCTGCACCTTCCAGTTCGATCCGGTGGGCAAGGCCAAATTCGACAGCCCGTGCGACAAGGTCAAGACCTTCCTGGTCAAGCAAGGCCTGCCGTATCACAGCGCCGTCGCGCCGGCGGGCAGCGGTGTGCAGGTGAGCGTCGGCGATGTGAAGATCGATGGCTTCGACGAAGCCGCCTTGCGCGGTGCCGTCACGTTGGCCGGGTATCCGTCACAAGCCGACCTGCAACAGATCAACAAACCGATGATCGTCGCGCTGATCGTCGCGCTGATCATCATTTCCGCCATGTGCTACGGCCCGCTGGCCGCGTTGATGGTCGAGCTGTTCCCGACCCGCATCCGCTACACCTCGATGTCCCTGCCCTATCACATTGGCAACGGCTGGTTCGGCGGCTTCCTGCCAACCGTGTCGTTTGCGTTGGTGGTGTACACCGGGGATATTTTCTACGGGCTCTGGTACCCGGTGGTGATTACCGCGGTGAGCCTGGTGGTGGGGATGCTGTGCCTGCGTGAGACGCGCAACGTCGACCTCGACAAGAACTGATTAACCGCCGTGGCGAGGGAGCAAGGCTCTCTCGCCACGCATCGGCGATCAGACTTCGGCATCAAGCAATTCGAACTTCACCTGATCGGGGTAGAACGCCACATAATTGCGGATCTGCTCGACCGACACTTTGGGGTTCTCGTAGCTCCACACCGCGTTGGCGCCTTCATGTCCCGGCACCTGCAAACTGAAATAACTGGCATCGCCCTTGTACGGGCAATAGCTGGTGTGGTCGGTGCGGGCGTAATATTTTTCGTCGATGTCCTCGCGGGGCACGTAATACACCGGCGGGTAATTGGCCTCCAGCAACACCAGGGCCCGCGCCGAGGCGGCCACTTGAATGCCGTGAAACTTTACCAACAGGCAGCCGGGTTGCTCGGCGATAGTGATGACAGGGCTAGGACCGGAGCTTTTCATGGAAAACGTTCCTCATGACGGTGAAGGACCTGCAAATCGATGTGGAGCCTGGTTTGCCCGCGATGGGCGGCGCAGCGGCCCCAAACCTGAAACCACGATTCATCAGGTATAACCCAAGTTTGAGCTTCGCGACGGCTTCGCAGCCGAACGGGAGCGACACAAAAAGCTGTACATCCATCCAGATAATGATTGCTCAAGCGCGCATCACACGCCATTCTGTGCACCTCTCGCACATAGATCGACGTTGGTGGTTATGCGGCTGTACCTCTGTGAAAAACCTTCCCAGGCCAAAGACATTGCGGCAGTGCTCGGCGCCAAGCGCCGGGGCGATGGCTGCTGGCTGGGAACGGACGTCACGGTGACCTGGTGCATCGGCCACCTGCTGGAAACCGCACCGCCGGATGCCTACGACGCGCGCTATAAACGCTGGGTGCTGGCCGACCTGCCGATCATCCCGGACAAATGGAAGATGACCGTCAAGCCGCGCACCGCCAGCCAGTACAAGGCGGTCAAGCGCCTGCTCGGCGAAGCGTCAGAACTGATCATCGCCACGGACGCCGACCGCGAAGGCGAGATGATCGCCCGCGAGCTGGTGGAGCATTGTCGCTACCGCGGGCCGATCCGCCGACTGTGGCTGTCGGCGCTGGACGACGCGTCCATCCGCAAGGCCCTGGCGGCGCTCAAGCCGGGCGTGGAAACCTTCAGCCTCTATCACTCGGCACTCGGTCGCTCCCGCGCCGACTGGCTGATCGGCATGAACATGAGCCGGCTGTTCACCCTGCTCGGCCGCCAGTCCGGGTATCAAGGCGTGTTGCCGGTTGGCCGGGTACAAACGCCGACCTTGCGCCTGGTGGTGGACCGCGATCGCAGCATTGCCGATTTCGTTCCCGTCCCCTATTGGGCCATCGACGTGCAACTGCTGCACAACGGCACCGCGTTCACCGCGCAATGGCGAGCGGCCTCCGAGGTTTGCGACGATCAGGATCGCTGTCTTAAACAATCGCTGGCGCAAAAAGCAGCCGAGGCTATGCAAGGCGCCGCGAGTGCAAGGGTGATCAAGCTGCGCACCGAGCGGATGCGCGAAGTGGCGCCGCTGCCGTTCGACTTGGGCACGCTACAGGAAGTCTGCTCGAAGAAGCTCGGCCTCGGTGCCCAGGAAACCCTGGACATCGCCCAGGCACTGTACGAAACCCACAAAGTCATCACCTATCCGCGCAGTGATTGCGGCTACTTGCCACTGAGCCAGCACAGCGAGGCGCCAGGCATTCTGGCGGCGCTGCGCCAGGCCGATCCGGCGCTGAACGCCTTGCACGATCACCTCGATCCGCAACGCCGTTCACGGGCCTGGAACGATGCCAAGGTCAGCGCTCACCACGGCATCATCCCCACCGCCGCGGCGAAGAATCTCGAACGTCTGGCGGGCAAACAGCGCGCGGTCTACACGCTGATTCGCGCCCGCTATCTGGCGCAATTCCTGCCCAATCACGAATACGACCGCACCCAGGCCGACTTCGACTGCGCCGGCGAAGCCCTGCGCGCGGTCGGCAAGCAGATCATCGAGGCAGGCTGGAAACGCGCCTTGCCCGAAGCGCTGGCACCGAGCAAGGGACGTGAAGCCCCGGCGCCGCAAACGCTGCCCAATCTGGCCGAAGGCATCGATTGTGCGGTGGCCGGCGTGCAACTCAAGGACCTCTGGACGCAACCACCGAAGCCGTTCACCGAAGGCGATCTGATCAAGGCGATGAAGAACGTCGCCAAACTGGTGGAAGACCCGCTGCTCAAGCAAAAGCTCAAGGACACCACCGGTATTGGCACCGAAGCGACCCGTGCATCGATCATCCAGGGCCTGCTCGATCGTGGTTATCTGGTCAAGCATGGCAAGGCCCTGGCCGCGACGCCCGCCGCGTTCAGCCTGATTGACGCCGTGCCGCGGGCCATCGCCGACCCGGGCACCACAGCGATCTGGGAACAGGCCCTGGACATGGTGCAAAGCGGTGAAATGAGCCTTGAGGAGTTCGTCACCAAACAGGCCGCGTGGATGAGCAAGCAAGTCAGCCGTTGCGCCGGGCTGAGCCTGAACATCAGCGGCCCGCCGCCCAGTGGCTCCGCCGCCGCCCCGTGGAAGAAAAAACGCAAGGCCAGTACCCGCAAACCCGCGAGCGGTACCCAGCGCAGGGCAAAACCAGCGAGCAAACCGCAAGCCTGACACGGCCCTTGTGGTGAGGGAGCAAACCCCTCGCCACAGAAAGCTCGTCGCACGATCTATCCTTGTCTGACCGAGACAGGAGCCACCCGTATGCCTGCGATCGATCTGCACGCCGCCCAACGCGATGAACTGGAAACTATCGAGAACCTGATGCAGTTCTACACCTACGATTTCAGCGAATGGTTGCCGTTGAATCTGGGCGAACACGGTTTTTTCAATCTCCAGCCGATGTCCGACTACTGGCGAAACCCGGCCACCCGCCCCTTCTTGATCAAGGTCGACGGTGAGCTGGCCGGTTTCGTGACCGTGGATAACCAGACCCATCTGCCTGGCGCCCACTACAACATCGGCTATCTGTTTGTCATTCGACGTTGGCGTGGCCAGGGTGTCGCGCGATTTGTCATTTCCACTCTCTTGAATCAGCTCCCTGGTGAATGGCAAATTTTCCATATCGACGCCAACCAGCCCGCCCGGCTGTTCTGGGCCGGTGTGATGCCAGCGCTCTACACCGGTTCTTTCACCCTGCATCAGCAGGTGGTTGACCGTCATCCGTGCACTTTTTACCGCTTCCAGTCCTCGTCGTTATCGTCCTGAACGACACCCCTTCGCGCTTCGAGTTCTAATTCCGAACGGCTTTGTCCGACAATATGTAGTGCTCAAAAAAAATCACTACAAAACCGTTGACGCCTCCGATTTGCCCTTGCATGATGCAGACATCTCCCCGATCGGGAGTAGCAACATGTTTGAGCAAGCTCGTCTGACCGCCGAGCTGTTTTTTTCCGGATGCACGCTGCCCACAAGGCAGATTGAAGAAGCTGACCTGGCCTGAACGTCCAGTACAAGGGCGAGAAGACTTGGCGAGCAATCCTCATGAAGCTTGTGGCCGACCCTGAAAACGTCGGCAGTGGCCTGAAGGTTCTCGCCGCTTCTCTTCGTTGTGACGCTAACGCGTAGCAGTTATTCAACACGACTACATGCAACAGACGCAGGACCCCGCCCGATAAGGCGGTCGAACGCTGACGTCCTGGTTTCGGTGCCAGGGATCAACTAACCGATGGGCTACCTGTATTAGCGAATCAACTTTGAAAGATCACCAATTGGTCAAGGGGCTTTATGATGAATCTGAACAATCAACCAACTATCGATGAACTGGCTCGTATGTTCGCTGCCAAGAAAGACAGCCTCGACAGCCACATTCTCTGGATCAGCAAGTGTGGCCAGGTTCATATCGACTGCCTGTCGCCGCACGCCCATGAAGCAGAGTTCGACCAGAACAACCAGAACCTGCTGGCCCGACTGAAGATGTACCGTCGCGGCCAGGGCTATGTCGGCAAGAAGGCCGCAGCCGACAAGGACTTCATCGGTAATGTTCTGCAAACCCTGAAACAGGCTTGGGCCTCGATGCAGAACCAGAGTGAAGTTCGGGTGATTGACCGGCTCTACTAATTAAACAAGTCATTACTAACGGGTTAAAAACAAGGCCTGCTCCCAACAAGGAGCAGGCCTTTTTATGCCTGTACAGAAACCAACTGTAGGTGCGAGCCTGCTCGCGAATGCGGTGTGTCAGGTAAAACCATACCAACTGATACACCGCATTCGCGGGCAAGGCCCTGGTTCATGAGCAGTTCGGCGACGGCATCACCAGCGTGATCAACTTCAAGCTCGACATGAAAAAAGTCAAAAATCCGGAAGGCGGTTCCCGCGCCGTCATTACCTCGACGGTCACTGGCAACAACATCCTAGCGTTTGACGCCCAGATCGACCTGGGTCATGCGGCTGCGAACGGTGAACACGCCATCCCCCGAGAGAATCGCACTGCGTGCAAACAGGCGCCCGTTCTCCCAGTTCGAAAGCCCCAGTTCCGGCTTGTTCAGCGCATACTGGCCGTCGACCCAACGGGTGATCCCGTTGCCCACAAAAGGCGCGTTGACCGCGTTGTAGAAGCGCTCGTGAGCGTTGGCACTTTCACTGATCAAGGACACGGTGAATTGCGGGCTGTAGCGATTGAACAAGGCAATGGCGCTGTCCAGGTCGTCAACGATCTTCAGGCTGACTTCCGGGGTTTCTTCCCACTCCCATTCACGACCCAGTTGATCTTCCGGCAACGACTCGGCCTGCGCCTCGGACTGATAGCCTTCGGCGCGATACACCTGGACGGTTGCGTCCAGCCAGTCTTGTGGCAGGTGTGCCTCGCTGCCTTCGACGATGTGCAGTTTGCAACCCTGGCCCCGTGCGGTACCGGCCTGCGTGAGGGCGTCGAGGAACAACGGCACCAGTTCAGCGGCGCGGTCGCGATGAATCAGGCACACGTTCAGGGTGTTGCAGACCTTGCGGTCCAGGGAGTTGCGCACCACGGCGGCAAAGCGCTCGGCATCGGCGTCGTTGTTGGCGATCAGCCAGGCGCCGCCGGTGCCGTGCAGGCTGACCGCCGTGCCGGCCTGCTGGGCGATGCTGCCCAACTGGCTGACGGCGCGACCCGAACCACGGGCCACCGCCAGCGACAGGCGCCGGTCGGCGAACATCGCCCAACCGGCGGCATGATTGACGCTTTCCACCAGCGACACCGCACCCGCCGGCAGGCCGGCATCGCTCAGCGCAGGGTTTAGCGCGTGGGTGACAATCGCCTGAGCAGTGCCCAAGGCATCACTACCAATGCGCAGCACCGCCGTGTTGCCGGTGCGCAAGACACCGGCCGCATCGGCAAACACATTCGGTCGGCCTTCGAAGACGAACGCGACGATGCCCAGCGGCGAGACCACTTGTTCGACTTTCCAGCCCTCGTGCTCGACGCAACTGATGACTTTGCCGCGACTGGCCGAGGCATCACGCCAGGCGCGCAAGCCAGCGATCATGTCGCGACGCATGCGTTCATCGGCCAACAAGCGGGTGGTCGAACGACCGCGCGCCTTGGCTCGCTCGATGTCGGCGAGGTTGGCGGCTTCGATCGAGGCCCAGCACTCCGGGGTTTCCAGGCGTTGGGAAAACCGGTCGAAGAAGTCGCTGATTGCTTGATCGGACACCGCCGACAACGCGGCAAACGCCGCTTGCGCACGCTCGATCGCCACACTGGCCGCTTGCTGGTCTGCCACCGGAATCAGCAGCAATTCGCCACTGACCTGCTCCACCAGCAGGTGGTCACCGGGCTGGAAGCGTGCCGCCAGTTCGGGGCTGACGACAGAGACACGATTACCGGCGAAAGGGATCGGCGTGCCAGCGACTAGACGTTCGAGCGCAAGAGACATGAAGCGATTACACCATGCAGTGGGCGGCCGGAAAATGTATAGCAAATTACTCGGAGCGTCACGCTACGGGCCGGCGCCTACACCGAGTCGAGCACGGGTTGCGACGGCGGCTGATCACTGCAACAGATCACCCGGTTACGCCCGGTGGTCTTGGCTTGGTACAGCGCCTGGTCGGCGTCGTTGAGCCACAGGGTGGCGTCGGTGTGGGCCGGGTTGAATGCCGCCAGGCCTATGCTCAGGCTGACTTGCAGCGCCGGGTCCTGTTCATAGCCCAACGTAGCGAAGCGATCGCGCAGGGCATCCATGACGGCAGCAGCGCGGTTCAGCGGCAGGTCCGGCAGGATCACGCAAAACTCGTCACCCCCGTAGCGCCCCGCCACATCGGTGGCTCGCAGGTTCTGCTTGAGCATCTTGCTCAGCTGTCGCAATACGATGTCGCCCGCCACATGGCCGTAGGTGTCGTTGATGGATTTGAAATGGTCGATGTCGATGAGCGCGATTGCCCCGCCCTCTTGCTGACGTTTGCAACGCTGAAATTCGATCTCCAACTGGTCCTTCCAGGTGCCATGGTTAAGCAGGCCTGTCAGGCTGTCGGTGCGACTCAGTGCCAGTAATTCACGCTTGCGACGGCCGAGGCTGTGGGCCTGGCGAAAGCAGATCCAGCCCAGCGCCAGCGGATACAGGCACAGCAGGGGCAAACAGGCATAGAGTTGCATCGCACTGGTGGCAGGAATAAATGCTGGCGCGAAAATCAGCAGGCCCACACCGACGCCCAGCACTTGAACGGCCAACCCGGCCAGCAGGAAGCGCAGGCCGCCGATCGCCACGTTATTCATGGCCATCATCGACAGGGTGGTCGCGGTGGGTAGCGGGTTGAAATGCATCGCCGCAATCCAGAAGCCGCCAAGAAAGGTATCGATCAGCAGATTGCGGTATTCGGCGTGATAAGGCTTCCCGGCCCGGCGTGACCATTGATAGGCCAGGTGCGGCCAGAGCAGGCCGTTGAACAACATGAATCCCCACACCCAGGGCGGCGGATCGAGGGGGTACATCGCCGCGACCACGCACACCAGCCCGAGGGCTACCCCCAGGATTCGCGATACATAAAGCCTCCTGGCCAGTGAAAATCCCTTTCCTCCCGCGTTTTCCATACACCCTCTGTACTACTCGATGGAATTCGATTTCAGCCTGTGCCTGTGCGCTGGAGTCTATCAGGGCGAGGTTAAATAGCCATCACCGACTGGCGGCCTGAATATCTGTTCATCACGGGTGCGTAAAAGCAAAAGCCTTGCCCGCAGAACCGGCTATACATGAAAGGAGGGGTTGATCAATGACCATAAGAGGAGGCCCATGCAGACCTTTCACGTATTGATCATCGGCAGTGGATTTGGCGGCCAGTGCGCCGCGATCAATCTGCTCAAGGCCGGCATCGACGATTTTCGTCTGCTGGAGCGACGCAGCTTCTTCGGTGGCACCTGGTGCCAGAACACCTACCCTGGCGCCGCCGTCGACGTGCCCTCGCCGCTGTATTCGTTATCCTTCGCCCCGTTTCGCTGGACGCAGATGTTCGCCGAGCAGGCGGAACTGCACTGCTATACCCATCACGTGGTGGAACATTTCGGCCTGCGTGACAAGGTGCAACTGGAGGCCAACGTCGAGCGCGTCGAATGGGATGACGCCAACAAGCGCTGGACGGTGTACACCGCCGGCAAAGGTGAGTTTTGCGCGCAGTTCCTGATCAACGCCACCGGCCCGCTGAGCCAACCGGTAGTGCCGCATTTCGACGGGCAGGAGCGTTTTCAGGGCAAGACGTTTCACACCAACAACTGGGACCACTGCTACGACTACCGGCAAAAAACCGTGGCCATCGTCGGCAGTGGCGCCAGTGCGGCTCAGGTCATTCCGGCAATTGCCCCGGATGTCGGGCACTTGCACGTGTTCCAGCGCACACCGCACTGGGTCTTGCCGCGGCCCGACCGCGCGTTCGGCCGTTTCCAGCGCTGGCTGCTGGGCCTCAAACCTGCCTACAAGCTGCTGCGCTGGGGCATCTACTGGCAATTCGAGACGCGGGTGATCGCCTTCAAGTATTCGAAGCCGGCCGTGCACATGGTCCAGCGCCAGGCCCTGCGTTTTCTCAAGCGCCAAGTCCCGGACGCCGAACTGCGGCACAAACTGACACCGGACTACACCATTGGCTGCAAGCGGGTCATCCTGTCCAGCACGCTGTACCCGGCGCTCTCACGGCAGAACGTGACGTTGCACAGCCATGAACAAGGCATCGCCTCCCTCGACGAAACCGGCATCGTGACCACCGATGGCCAGCACATCGACGTCGACCTGATCGTCTGGTCCACCGGCTACGACGCCACCGACGGGGTGATTTCCTACCCGGTCACCGGCAAGAACGGCACTCGTCTCAAGGACGTCTGGGCGCAATATCCGCGAGCCTATCTCGGCACTGCCCTGCCCGACTTCCCCAACCTGTTCATCGTCACCGGGCCGAACACCGGCATCGGCCACACCTCGGCGCTGTTCATCATCGAGTCGCAGATGAATTACATCCTCGACTGCATTCGCACCCTCAAGGCGCAAGGTCTTCGCAGCATCGAAGTTCGCCATGAGGCGGAACGTACCTACACTGAAATGATCCACCGGGAAATGGAACGAACCGTGTGGAAGTCCGGTGGTTGCCACAGTTGGTATCAAAGCAAGAGCGGTCATGTGATTGCCATGTTTCCGGGGTTCAGTTTCAGCTTTCATCGCTTGACCCGAGCGCTGAAACCCGCCGATCACATTTTGTCCTGAGCAGATAGAAAGGAGACGCGTGATGCTTTTGTTGTTCGTCGTTCTCGCCGTATTCGTCGTCTGGAGTTGGCTGACCTACCCGGCCATCGGCTATTGGCTCTACGACCTGAACATGGCGGCCGAAGCCAAGCTGTATCGGCTGCACAAAATCGTTGTGCCGATCCCCGAGATGACCGTCTCGACCTGGCAAGGCGGGCCGTACGAAGCCACCAGCAATGTGCTGATGCTGCATGGCTTCAGCGCCGACAAGAACCTCTGGCTGCGTTTCGCCCGGCACTTCGTCGGCAGCCACCGGGTGATCATCCCGGACATCGCCGGCCACGGCGAAACCGGTTTCAAGGCCGGCGGCGGCTACGACATCCCGCTTCAGGCCAAACGAATGATCCAGTTGCTGGACGTGTGCGGCGTCGAGAAAGTCCATGTCATCGGCAACTCGATGGGCGGCTACATGGCCGCGTGGCTGGCCGCCACGTATCCGGAACGCATCGTTTCGGTGGCGCTGATCGACCCGGCCGGAGTCACCTCGCCCGAGCCCAGTGACCTTGAGCGGCACTTGGCCAAGGGGCACAACCCGTTTTTGATTCACTCGCGCGAAGAATTCCGGCGCTTCTACGCCATGACCATGGCTTCGCCGCCGTGGGTGCCAAAACTGGTGCTCGATGCGGTCGCCCAGCGTTACGAACAATCGCGCGAGGAACTGGAAGAAATCTTCCGAGATTTCCGCGCCAGCCCGCCGATGGAACCGCATCTGCCTGACATCACTGTGCCGGCGCTGTTGCTGTGGGGACGCAAGGACCGCTTGATCGATGTCAGCAGCGTGGCGGTCTGGAGCAAAGGCATCGCCGATTTGCGCGTGCACATCTGGGACGCGGTCGGGCACATGCCCATGGTGGAAGCGCCCTCGGGTTCGGCGCGCCTGTATCGGGAGTTTTTGGCATCACTGCGCTCGGAGAGCCCACAGGATCAACGACTGCATTGAGGAAGCAGTCCTTTGCAGAATGAAGTTCGTCAGAAACTTCGTTTGTCGGCGTCGCTGAAGGCTGCGATCTTTTGTCCATCCTTTACGTCACCGCGCCAGGAATCCTGTTCATG
Source organism: Pseudomonas sp. NFX15 (assembly GCF_049132105.1). Classification (NCBI taxonomy): domain Bacteria; kingdom Pseudomonadati; phylum Pseudomonadota; class Gammaproteobacteria; order Pseudomonadales; family Pseudomonadaceae; genus Pseudomonas; species Pseudomonas sp. NFX15. The sequence continues at coordinate 160,948 of NZ_JAFMPV010000006.1, read as the reverse complement.
AACCAGACGAACTTCATCAGCCCCGACCTGATCCGCCAACGCTTCTCCAAAGCGATGTCCGACATGTACCGCGAGGAAGTGCCGTTGTATGGCGCGTTGATGGAGCTGGTGGAACAGACCAACCGCCACCTGCTGGACAGCGATCAGCAAATCCTCCAGCAGCTCACCAGCACCGGTGAAATCGAGCGCCTGGACCTGGAGCGTCATGGCGCAATCCGCGTCGGCACGGCCGAGGAACTCGCCACCCTCGCCCGCCTGTTCGCGGTGATGGGCATGCAACCGGTGGGTTACTACGACCTGACGCCGGCCGGCGTGCCGGTGCATTCCACGGCATTTCGCGCGGTGCATGAGGCCTCGTTGCAGGTCAGCCCGTTCCGCGTGTTTACCTCGCTGCTGCGTCTGGAGTTGATCGAAGATCCGGCGTTGCGCGCCTTCGCCCAATCGACACTCAATCAGCGTTCAATCTTTACCCAGACAGCGCTCAGCCTCATTCAACGCGCCGAAGCCCAGGGTGGCCTGAATGAACAGGACGCCGACGCATTCGTTGAACAGGCGCTGGAAACCTTCCGCTGGCACCACAGCGCCACCGTCACCGCCGAGCAATACCAACAGCTCAGCACACAGCATCGCCTGGTCGCCGATGTGGTGGCGTTCAAGGGCCCGCACATCAACCACCTGACCCCGCGGACCCTGGACATCGACATCGTGCAAGCGCAGATGCCGGCCCACGGCATCACCCCCAAGGCCGTGATCGAAGGCCCGCCCCGCCGCCAGTGCCCGATTCTGCTGCGCCAGACCAGCTTCAAGGCGCTGGACGAGCCGATTGCCTTTACCGATCAAAGCAAGGCTTGTGGCAGCCACAGCGCGCGGTTCGGCGAGATCGAACAGCGCGGCGCCGCCCTCACCCCCAAAGGTCGCGCCCTGTACGACCGCTTGCTCAATGCCGCCCGGGACGAACTCAAGGACTTCCCCAACGAAGCCAACGCCGCACGCTACAACGCGCTGATGACGCAGCATTTCGGCGAGTTTCCTGACACCTGGGAAGGCATGCGCCAACAAGATCTGGCTTACTTCCGCTACTTTGTGACGGACAAGGGCCTGGCGGCGAGTGACCTGAAAAACGCACCGCTGGAAGACCTGCTCAGCGGCGGTTACCTGCGGGTTGAACCGTTGGTGTACGAAGATTTCCTGCCGGTCAGTGCCGCGGGTATTTTTCAGTCGAACCTGGGGGACGCGGCGCAAACACGCTACGGTGAACACTCCAATCAGCAAGCGTTCGAACAGGCCCTGGGACGGTCGACGATTGATGAGCTGGGGTTGTATGCGCAAAGCCAGCAGCGTTCGATTGAGCAGTGTTACGCGGCGTTGGGCCGGTTGGCGCCATGAAAGTCTAGTTCCAGGTTGCGCAGCAAATCGCGAAGGTTTTAGTGCTGCAACGTTGATTTTTTACGCGCAAGACCCTGCAAGCTGGAGTGCAAACCCGCATGCAAGAACCTGCGCAACACTGAGCAGGTTCTTGCTTGAATCCTCGCGATTTTTCTCCAAAACCGCCCGAACCTTGCACATATAAATCTATAACTATTTGATTTTTTAGACTTTTAATTTTCATGGCACAGACCTTGTCATCTGTCAGGTCCCCACAGGGCAACGCTGCCTCGTGGGTAACCTCACTTCTCAACAAGGAGAGCTTGCATGGCGACCCCCGCGTACATGTCCATCACGGGCGAGCGACAAGGCTTGATCACAGCCGGCGCATTCACCGCCGACTCCGTCGGCAATATCTATCAGGAGGGTCATGAGGATCAGGTCATGGTCCAGGGCTTCAGTCACGAAGTGATCATCCCCCGTGACCCGCAATCCGGCCAGCCGACCGGACAACGCATTCACAAACCCGTGGTCATCACCAAGGTATTCGACAAGGCCTCGCCTTTGCTGCTGGCGGCGCTGTGCTCAGGTGAAAGATTGCCCAAGGTCGAACTCCAGTGGTTCCGCACCTCGGCCCAAGGCACGCAGGAACACTATTATTCAACGGTTCTCGAGGACGCAATTATCGTCAATATCAAGGACTACATGCACAACTGCCAGGACCCGGCCACCGCCCATTTCACCCATCTGCAGGACGTTCATTTTTCCTATCGGAAAATCACCTGGACCCACAATAACTCCAACACCACCGGTGAGGACGACTGGCGCACGCCGACCGTGGGAGGCTAAGTGTTCCAAGTCACCCATTTATCAATGGAATCTGCAATCCAATAAGAAGAACCGGCTCATTTACATAAAACCCGACAAAAAAACGGGCGACCTTAAAGTCGCCCGTTTTTATGTCTGGATATTCGATACAGCAAATAAAGAGTTCGCCCAGTGCAATGGCCTCGGCAATCCCTGCACTGGTAAAGAGCCCGGCACTGGGCGAACCGAAGGTATTTTAGTAGAAGCGGCTTGGGATGTCCGTGCGGCAAAGATGATTTTTATCGACACCATGTGTAACTAAATGTCGCCTCACATACTATGCCGCCAGACACTGGGCATTCACCCGTCGGGTTGATTATTCCTGTACAAAACTTGCACAAAAACAATCAGCCCGTATAGAGCATTGATTCGTTATCAATGCTTGCTGGTCACGGTCAAGATATCGGTATAAATCACGTTCACACTTTGCCCGACTTTCAAGTCCTTGAGTTTGGCCTGGACTTCAGGGCGCTTGACGTCAACGGTCTTGGAGTTGCCTTGCGGACCTTCGAAGGTCACCTGGTGTTTCTTCTGGTCGATCTTGGTGATTTTCAGCTGCACTTTCACTTGGCGGTAGGCTTCGCCGCCAGGGTTGGCACTACCCGGTGCAGCGCGTACTTCGCCGGTGGCCTCGGCGGTGCCAGGCAAGCCTTTGTCGATGTCGGTGTCGAGGTAAGCAGCCACGGCGCTGGTGACCTTGATGTCGACCTTGTCACCGGCCTTGAGGTTGTCGAGGTTTTTCGCTTTTTCGGTCAGTTGCACAGGGAACTCATTACCCTGTGGGCCTTTGAGGACGACGGAACGGTTCGCGGCATCAACCGAAACGACGGTAGTGGCGACCTGATCAACCACCACGACTTCGGACAGCGGAATATCGGCAGCCACCGCAGCAAAACTGGCGGCAGACAACAAGGTGGCGAGGGTGATGGCTTTGGTCAGTGCATGACGTTTCATAGGCGGAACTTTCCCTGTGTTGGATGGCAACAGACGGCGTTGAAGCGAGGCTCAACGCCATGTGTGCGATGAGCATAGACGCTGTTCGGCGAGTGGTCGCACCAACCCGCTGATTTTCCTGGCACACGGTACTAGTAACCGGTCATTTCCAGATAGCCGTTCCCTGCATGGCTGCCGTTCAAACGGACCGGGCCTTCCCAGTACGGAATGCGCAGATTCATCCATGCCTGCGGATTGAGGGCGGTAAGGGTGACATCAAGATTTTTTGCGGGGATTTTGATCGACCACTGAATGGGCATTTCACGCCCGGCAACGCGGGCGGTGTCCCCTGGGGTGAGTTTGATGTCGCTGGCATGCAGGGGTTGAGTCTTGCCCGCCACATCGATCCAGGTGCCGGTGAGGTAAGGCTCGCCGTTTTTTTGCCGCATGCGATACAGCATCACTTGCTCGCCGCTTTCCAGGTGCAGGGAGAACCAGTCCCAGCCAGTCTGGTTGCTCGTCAGCGGCTGGCTGCTCCATTCGCGGTCGAGCCAGGCAGGACCACTGACTTCAAACGTTTTGCCGTTGATGTCCAGCGTGCCGCGGGCCTGGAAAAACGGCTGGCTGTAGTAATACGAGGCTTGGCCCTGTTCGGATTTCTGACTGAAGCCCTGATCGCCCTGAAGCACCAGCGGACCTGTCGCGGTCAGCCGCAAACGGTAACCGAAACGCGCCTCGCGGGCGCTAAGTTGCAGGTCAGCCAGCGGGTCATCGGCCGTCGCCTGACTGCTCAGTTGCCAGTCGTCGATCCACGCCTTGAACGGGCGGACGCTGACACCGGCCTGCCCGACGCCGCCACGGGCATACCGTTCGGCCGCGTAATGCGCAGTCGCCGAGGTCACTGCGACATGGCCGAGCCAGATCGTCTGGTTCTGCCAGCCGGGCACCTCGGGAATGGCTTTCAGGGCGCTGCGAAACAACGTCCATTGCAGGCCGAAGGCATGGCCCTGCTCGTCTTTCAGGTTGGCGGTGACGTACCACCATTCGATACGAAAGCCATCGTGCGGGCCGTGATCCGCCGGAAAACTGAACAGCCGACCGGGCACCACCTGCGTGAACGCAGCGGCCTGGTTACCCAGCCCGGCAAAGCCCTTTTCTACCGGTGCCGGCTGGTCGCAACCGCTCGCCAGCAGCGCCAGCAGCAAGACGCCGAGCTTAATCTTCATGGGCAAACATCCGCAGCAAATCCGCCGGTTGTGTGCGGTACAAACGGTACAACGGCCAGGCCGAGGCCAACAATGTTGCCACCAGCTCCAGCCCCATCAGTTGCAACAACTGCACGGGGAATACTCGCAGCGGCAGCCGCCAGCCAAAGGCCTGTACGTTTATCACGGTGTCCAGGCACCACGCCAGGGCAATGCCCAACGGCAACGCCAACACCAGGGTCAGCAACGCCAACAACCAGGTTTGCCCGAGGTTGAGCAGCATCAATTGCCGGCGAGTCACACCCAGCGCCCACAGCGGCGCCAATTGCCCGAGGCGGCTCTGGCTCTGAGTCAGCAGGCTGATGAACAGCGCCACGCCGGCCACGCACAAGGTCAGGCTATTGAGCGCGGCGGTGGCGGCGAAAGTGCGTTCGAAGACTTGCGTCGACCAGCCCTTGAGCCGCGCCTGATCGACGATGCGGCTGTCGTCCAGGGCAAATCGCGCCTGCAACGCTGACACGAATGCCGGGATTGCCGACGGCTCGATGCGCAGGTTGAAGCGGCTCGGCGTCAGTTGCGGCCAGCCGCGCAACAGGTGACGGATGTTGACCAGTATGTGGCCCTTGGGGTTGCCGTAGTCGGCGTAGATTCCGACGATTCGCGGCGACCACGGGCCCGTCGGTGTCGTCAGCGTCAGGTGATCGCCCAGTTGCACCTTTAGTCTGCGGGCCAGTTGTTCGCTGAGCATCACCGCGTCATCCTTGGCCAGGCGGTCCCACGGGTTGTCGCCCAGGGCTTCGAGCAATGGCCAGTGTTGGCGATAGGTCGGGTGGTCGATGATCCCGGACAGGTCCGTCGGCCAGCCCTGCAATTGAATCGAAACCTGCCAACTGGGCAACACCGCTGCCAGCTGCGGCTGCTGGTTGAGCCAACCGCTCAGTTCCCTGGCTTGGGCCGGGTTCTGGGGGTTGAGGTAGAGTTCGGCGGTCAGGCGTTGTTCGAGCCAGTCGCTGAACGTCTGGCGAAACCCGGCGGTCATGCTCCCGGCGCCGATGTTCGCCGCCATGGCCAATAGCAGCGCCATCAACGCCAGGCTCAGGGCTGGCAATTGCTGGCGGCAATCGGCGACAAACCACTGGCCGAGCACCGAACGGCTGCGCTGCACACCCAGGCTGAGCAGCGAACTGAGCAGCACCGGCAAGGCCAATGCGGCACCGATCAACAGGGCCGCCAACAGCACGAAGCCGCTGACCAGGCTGTCACCGAAGATCAATGCAAACAGCGCGATCACCGCCGCCACGGCCGCCACCCATCCCTGTCGGCGCAACCAGCGTGCATGGGCCTGATGCCAGGCCTGTGAGTCGGCCAGCGCCAGCAACGGCAAGCGCGCCGCCCGCAGCAAACTGTTGGCACCGGCCAGCAGCGCGCCGATCAGGCTCAAGCCGATGCCGCTGAACCACCACGCCGGACTGAGGCTCAACTGCCCTGCCACTTCGGCGCCGTACAAGCCACGCAGGCTGGCGGCGACATCGGGCAGCAACACGCCAGCCAACAGGTAGCCGCTGACCACGCCGGCGACCCCGCCGATCAAGGCCAACGCGCCCAGTTCGACGGCGAGGCACACGATCAGCATCCGCGCACTGACGCCGCAGGCGCGCAGGGTTCGCAGCAAGCCTCGGCGTTGTTCCAGTGCCAAGCCGATGGCGGCGTGCACGATGAACAGGCCGACCACGAACGACAGCACGCCGAGTGCATCGAGGTTCAGGTGAAAGCTTTCGGTGAGGCGCGCCAGGTTGTTTTCTTCGCCAGCACTTTTGAATTGCAGCTGTTCCTTGAAAGCGTCGGGCAGCGGCGCGGTGAAATCCTTGGGTAGCAGCAAGCGCGACAGTTGATCCGGCAAGCCGAGAATCTGTTGGGCAAAACCGATGTCCACCAACAACACGCCGGGGGCCATGTCAGCCTGTACATGCAGCGGCGGCAATGCCGCGCCCGCCAGGGTCTGTGGCCGGTCACCTTCGTGCAATCCCAACGCCTGCAACGTCTGCGACGAAATCCAGGTACTGCCCGGCGGGCTGAAAAAATCCACCACCTGTTCAATCGCCAACGCCTGCCCGGCCACCGCCGTGCCGGCCGGTAATGACACCGGTTCGATGCCCATCAATTGCAAGCGCTGATCTTCATGGCCCTTGAGTGTGAGCCGGCCTTGCAACACCGGCGACACCGGCCAGCCTGCGCGACGCAAGTCGATAAACCATTGCTGCGCGAAGGTGCCACCGCCGGGTGCGGCGAGGCTGGCCTGGGGTTCGCCGCCGATCAATTGACTGGCGCGGGCGTAGCTGTCGCGCGCCTGGCTGTTGAGCGCCTGGACGCCGGTCAACAGACTGGTGGCCAGCCACAGCCCGGTCAGCACGCTGAAAAACTGCACCGGATGCAGCCGCCAGTGGCTAAGCAGCGCACGCAGGCTTTCGCCAAAGATGCGCATGTCAGCGCTCGCCCGCACCGGCCAGGCGACCGCCGTGCAGCAGCGCCTTTTCTGCCAGGCGCGCCGCCACGCCTGGGCTGTGGGTAACCATCAACAGGCTGGTGGGACTGTCGTCGAGCAGTTCCAGCATCAACTGCAACACCTCGGCGCTGGTGGTTTCGTCGAGGCTACCGGTGGGCTCGTCGGCCAGCAACAGTTGTGGCCGCGACGCCAACGCCCGACCCAGCGCGACCCGTTGCTGCTGGCCGCCGGACAGTTGCTCCGGATAACGCCGCAGCAACTCGCCCAAGCCCAGGCGTTGCACCAAATGGGCCTGCCAGCGCGGGTCATGGCGCCCCGCCAGCCGCGCCTGAATCGCCAGATTGTCTTCGACGCGCAGACTGCCGATCAGGTTGAACTGCTGGAACACCAGGCCGATTTCCGTGCGACGCCAGTTCGCCAGTTGCCCTTCGTTCATCTTCTCCAGGCGATGTTCTGCGCTGCGGATGCTGCCCCGATCGACCTTGTCCAGCCCAGCGATCAGGTGCAGCAAGGTGCTCTTGCCACTGCCCGACTCGCCCATCAGCGCCAGGCTGCTGCCGGGACGCAGCGTCAGGTCGACCCCTTGCAGCACCGGCAGCGGCCCTTGCGGTGTGGCGTAGCTTTTGAAAACGCCGTGGACTTCGAGCATGGGTTGACCCGTTGTAGATACGTGGCCCAAGGATAGCGGCCCTGAATGGTTCTTGTCCGCTGACGATCATGGCCCTGACCGTCCGTCACCCTACCCTCGAAGCTGGTCTGACCATAACGATAAAAACGGAGCCACCATGCCTCTCCAGTTCAAGCCAGCTCCTACAGAGACCGCGTTGGAGACCAATGCCGTGAACACCCGAGAACTTGTGGGGGCTGGCTTGCCAGCGAAGAGGCCGGGCCATTCAATATCGAGTCGTCTGTGCTGACGCCTTCGCTGGCAAGCCTGCTCCTACAGGGACGGCGTTGGAGACCAATGCCGTGAACACCCGAGAACTTGTGGGGGCTGGCTTGCCAGCGAAGAGGCCGGGCCATCCAACATTGATGTTGCCTGTGCTGACGCCTTCGCTGGCAAGCCAGCTCCTACAGGGACGGCGTTTGGACACCAATGCCGTGAACACCCAAGAACTTGTAGGAGCTGGCTTGCCAGCTCCTACAGGGACGGCGTCGGCATGTCCGGCATCGGGACTTTAGGCAGGCCGGCGTACTACGCGCACTTTGCCGCTATCGCCGCCACCGCAGAACAACCGCTCGGCGCCATCGGACTCCAGCCCCGAGACGCCGGTGCCTTCGGGCATTTTCAGGCGCTGCAGCACTTCACCCGACTGCGAGTCGATCCGGCGCAGTTCGCTTTCATCGCCTTCCCACGTACCGTGCCACAGCGCACCGTCCACCCAGGTCACGCCGGTGACGAAACGGTTGGATTCGATAGTGCGCAGGATCTTGCCGTTCTTGGGGTCGATCTGATGGATCTTGCGTTCGCGGTACTGCCCCACCCACAACGTCCCTTCTGCCCAGGTCAGCCCTGAATCGGTGCCGGCGCCGGGCGCAGGAATCGTCTTGAGGATGCGGCCAGTGCGCGGGTCAATCTTGTGGATTTGATCTTCGGCAATCTGGAACAGGTGTTCACCATCAAACGCGGTGCCAGCATGGGCGGAGACATCGATCGAGCTAAGCACTTTGCCGCTGTCCGGGTCCAGGGCGTTGATTTTGCTGTTGGTGGCAAACCAGACCTTTTCGCCGTCCCAGGTGACGCCACACACATGGTCGACATCGGCAAACGGGCCATACTCACGAATGATTTCAGCGGTTGCGTGTTTCATTGGACATTCCTCGATGGGGGTGTTGGTGGCGTTCATCCTAGCCACCGGGCAGCGGCGCCGGGAGTAACAAGGTCGTCGCGAATCCCGGCATGGGCGGCGTCATCCAGCGCCGCGCACGCCCGCGACCAAACCATTGCACCTTGCCATCGGCGGCCAGCGCATCGAGCGCCCGTTGCACCGTGCGCTGGCTGGTGCGCAGCGCCAACGCCAGGGCCGAACTCGACCACGACTCGCCATCCGCCAGGCAGGCAAACACCGCGGCAAACTTTTCTTCGACCGGTTGCGCCAGGACCACCACGTCCGGACACACCGGCGATTGCAGGGCAAAACCGCGTGCCGTCGCGACTATGCCGGCCAACGGCTTGAGGGCTTTGCGCAGCCGGCCGATTTCCACGCGAAGCCGTACACGATGGGACTCATCGGACAGCTTCAAACGGAAGGCCCGAGCGATCAGTGCCTCTCGCATCACATCGCCCGGCCAGGCCTCGGCCAGCGCACGGACCAGCACGAACAGAATCGGCCGCGAGGCGAGCGAAACCGACATCCCGCAGCCACGGACAGCGTACCGGCAGGCGTCCACCACCAGCGCCGTCGAACCGAGCACGGCTTCAACGTCGGCAAGCAGCAGCGACCGCTCCTGACCACCGGCAATCAGCCGTGCCGCGGGGGCGTCGAACAGGCGCGCGGCGTGTTCGACCTCCGCCAGCAGCGCGGCAATTCCCGTTTGACCGGCAGCCTGCGCGGCCCTCGTCAATGCATCCCGTGCGGCGTTCGATTGCAAACGCCGGATGGCGATCCCCGCCAATACCAGTTCATGGATTGCGCGCAACGTCGGCGGCAAGGGACCGGGGTCGGTTTCGCCCAGCATCTGCTGCGCCTCGTCGAGTCGACCGATCAGCAGCAAACGACGGACTTGCAGGAAGCGCGCGTGGGCGGCATTGATTCGGTCGCCATGTTGTTCGAGCGTGACCCGCGCCGTTTCGAGTGCCTTGACTGGCCAGCCAAGCTCCCGCGAGGCCAGGGCAATTTCAGCTTCGGCTACCACACAGCGCGCACGGGCCAGCGCTTCCTTTGGCGCAAAGGCCCGATGCGCACGTTTGACCAGCGCCCTCGCCCGCACCAGGTCGCCCAGCTGCGCCATGGCGATGCCGCGCAAGGCCAGCGCCGGCGCGTCATCGCGCAACGCTACGCGGTCCAGTGCGCCCAATGGATTGCCCGCCGCCAGCGCCTGGGCGGCTGCCGCGATCATCGAGTCCATGGAAATCCCGCCACGCTTGTCACTCCCCTCATTCGATACCCGGGGTTAGTCTAGGTCACGACCTTTCACCAGGAGCGCACACGATGAACACACACCAAACCGCGACCCGGGAACAATGGCTGGCGGCGCGCTTGCAACTGCTCGAAGCGGAAAAGGCCCTGACTCGGCGCAGCGATGAAGTGGCACGTCAACGCCAGGCATTACCGTGGGTGCGCCTCGACAAGACGTACCGTTTCGATACCGACACCGGCAGCGCGACACTGGCCGACCTGTTTCAAGGGCGCTCGCAGCTATTGGTCTATCACTTCATGTTCGGCCCCGACTACACCGCCGGCTGCCCTTCCTGCTCAGCCATTGCCGATGGCTTCGACCCCATCGTCATCCATCTGGCGAACCACGACGTGACCCTGATGGCGATCTCCCGCGCGCCGCTGGCAAAACTGCAGGCCTACAGGCGCCGAATGGGCTGGAGCTTTGCCTGGGCCTCGGCCGCCGACAGCGATTTCACCGCCGACTTCAACGTCTATTTCACCGAAGCGCAGCAGCGTGAAGGGTTGGTCGAGTACAACTACCAGCGCGGCGGACACGCGATGGACGACAGCCAGATCCCGGAACCGGTGAAGCAGTTCGCCGCAACCTGTGGCACCGATGCGCCGACCTATACCCGCGACAGGCCAGGACTGAGTACGTTTGTCCTGGAGGACGGCGTGATTTATCACACTTACTCCACCTATGCGCGAGGCCTGGACGGGCTGTGGAGCATGTACCCGTGGCTCGACCGCGCACCCAAGGGGCGCAATGAAACCGGGCCCTGGTGGCGCCGGCATGATGAATACCGCTGAGTGCCCGCGGCGTCACTGACGGCCGATGAAGACGTCCGCCAGTTTGTCCACCAGCGCCGGTTTGGTCTGCGAGACCCAGCGCCGAGTGGCCCATTCCTGCCATTCCTCGGCACGGTCCAGGGTGTAGCGCGGCACAAAGTCGTCGAGGAAGCGGCCGAGGTTATGCAGCGTGACTTCATGACCGGCGTCGGTGGGGATACTGCCCACCCCCAGCGGGAGGAATAGAGCGTTCAGCCTGGAACAACTACGGGTGATGGCCTACCGTGATCTTCCCTTGGCCATCGATGAAAACCAGGGTGAGTGATCACGCCGGAGGAATCGTCGCCAGCACACCGATCAAAATGGTCAACAGCAGAAAACCGCCGAGAAATATCGTCATCTTGGCCATCGGGCCTCCCACGCTATGAATTGGTGGTACAGGGGCGATGTGTGCTGCCCGACCTGTGTACCGAAGACTTATTGTGGGCTGACGGCTGTATCCGTTACAGCGGCAGATTGCGCAGAAAAATACGGATCAGATCCACTGTCAGGCTGTGGTTTCGCCCACTTTTCGGGAAAGCGTTGGCGAGCGACGTCCACAAACGGCGTGATAATCCACCCGCAGAGTCAGGCCATAAGCGACGCTGTAAGACATGCAGAGAACGGATAGACCGAGTCTGCCGTTGAAGTCGAAAATGCCCAGGAACTGCCCGGTGACCGGTTCGATCACCCAGTTCATCAGGTATTCACGCAGTAGAGAGAGAACATCCATGAAAGGCTGCCCCCGAAAAAAGGTAGGCCGGTGTAAATTACTATCGCTTGCTATGACCACCCCCCGCCCTGGGCGATTCACCCGCCCACAATCGGGCCGCGCTCGTAAAATCCGCGACTACACTAACGCCTGCACCCCGCTCGATCTTCATGAGGTAGATCATGCTTGATTACTTCGCGCTAGGCCTGCTGGTTTTCGTCGGGCTTATTCTGTTTTACGGGATCATCCTGCTGCACGATATTCCCTATGAAATCGCCGTCCACCGTAACCATCCTCACCAGGACGCGATCCACGCCACCGGCTGGGTCAGCCTGTTCACCCTGCACGCACTTTGGCCCTTCCTGTGGATCTGGGCGATGGCCTATCGAGAGGACCGAGGCTGGGGATTCAGTGACGGGCACTCGCCAAAAAGCCATGTGGTTCACCTAGAACAACAGGTTGCCGAACTGCAAGAGCGGATCGTGCGCCTGGAGGCGGCGACCGGCATTGCACACAGCAGGCTGCCAACGGACACTCCTGGCGAGGGCCTTTGATCCATGGATCTTCTACTCATCCTGACGTACGCCGCACTCTGCGTTGCCATCTTCAAGATCTTCCGTATCCCGCTGAACAAATGGACGGTGCCCACGGCGGTGCTGGGCGGGATCGTGATCATCGGCGCGCTGATTTTCACCATGAACTATAACCACCCCTACTCCGAGGTCGCGCGTTCGTATTTCGTCTCGGTGCCCGTGATACCCGTGGTCAGCGGCCAGGTGATCGATGTGCCGGTGAAGACCAACGAGCCATTGGAAAAAGGCGATGTGCTGTTTCGCATCGACCCCGCGCCCTTCGAGTTCCGGGTGAAATCCCTCAAGGCCCAACTGATTGCCGTCCAGGCCGACCGTGCGCGGATCACCGAGTTGATCAAGCGTAACTTCAGCACCCAACGGGAACTGGACATGGTGGTCGCCCGCAGCGACGACCTCAAGGCCCAGCTTGACAACGCGCAGTACGAACTCGACAACACCACGGTGCGTGCACCGAGCAAAGGCTTCGTCACGCATGTTTCGTTGCGTCCGGGCATGATGGCGACACGCTTGCCGCTGCGTCCGTCGATGGTGTTCATTCCGGCCGAAGGGCATTACTTCTCGGCGTGGATGCGCCAGAACAGCCTGTTGCGCCTGACCGAGGGTGACGAGGCGGAAGTGGCCTTCGACGGTATTCCGGGCAAGGTGTTCGAAGGCAAGGTTAAAACCGTGGTGTCGGTCATCGCCGAAGGCCAGATTCAACCGTCGGGCACGCTGATCGGCTTTACCGGCTCACCACCGGCCGGTCGCGTTCCGGTGATCATTGAGATCACCGACCCCGACTACGCCCAGTACGCCGACCAGATGCCCGGTGGGGCCTACGGTCAGGCGGCGTTGTACAGCCAGCACTTCCATCACATCGCGATGATGCGCAAAATCCTCCTGCGCATGTCCGCCTGGATGAACTACATCTTTCCGTTCCACTAACCGCCGTATCGGCAACTGGCTCAATCCTGAATTGGGCCAGTTGCCGGTTCAGCGACCCGGCCTGATCGCGCAGTTGCAACGACTGATCGAGCAGGCTGCGGTTCGCTCGATGGTTCTGCTCGAGAACAAGACTCCCCCTGGATCGCAACCCCCGCACCGAGACAGCCCAATGCGAATGACCGCTCGCCTGGTTTGAGAATTGGAAATCCGGGGATGAGGAGTGAGGCGTTCGAAGAGCATGCACTGTTGCAGCGCAAGTGTATTGCAGGCCTGAATGACGGTGCCATGATCGCGACGCTAAAGAATCCATTTGAGCAGCAGGTGCGAAGCAATCCATGGAGAGGCCTGCGCCATACCCCATTGCAGCAGCGCGCAAACGCAAAGGTAAGCCGCAAAGAACTTGATCATCGCTCCTTTTTCCATGCTCCGCTCCCGACTCAAAGCCACATTCAAGGCTCCATCGAACGCGTAACCCTTGCGACGCCCGACTGCCCGCAATGGCTTCGACGCTTGGTGTGCTTTTCAGTTCCGAACCGGTAGAGATTGACAGAATCGACCGCCCGTTATCCGACGAGCGGCCGACCTTCGTCAGGTGTCAGGCCGGATCGCGATAGAACACGTCGTCGGCGTATGGGTACCACCAGTCCTGGATCTTCGGCTGGTGGTCGATGATGACCATTTTCGAGCGGCGGAACGCTTCCAGTCCCTGGCGCCCGAGCTCGCGACCAAGGCCGGACATTTTCCAGCCACCGAACGGCAGTGCATCGTTGTCGATCAGCGGGTTGTTGACCCAGACCATGCCCGCCTCCAGGCGCTCGGCGGCTTCCATGGCTTCGGCCAGGTCGGTGGAAAACAACGAGGCACCGAGGCCGAACGGCGAGTCGTTGGCCAGTCGTACTGCTTCATCGAAATCGCTGACCCGGCAAATCGCGGCTACCGGGCCGAAGCACTCTTCCTGCAGGATCGCCATGTCGCCGGTGACCCCGGTGAGAATGGTCGGCTCATAGAACCAACCGACGTTGTGCCCAGGCGGAATCCGCCCGCCGCAGACCACTGTCACGCCCTTGGCCACGGCGTCATCGACCAGGCGCATGACTTTGTTGCGCGCCGCCTCGCTGACCATCGGCCCGATCTCCGATCGCTCCAGGCCATGACCAATGCGCAAGGCGCGGGTGCGCTCGGCGAACGTCGCGACGAACGCGTCATGGACCTCGTCCACCACATACAAGCGCTCGGCCGAGGTGCAGATCTGCCCGCTGAGGTGGAACGCCGCCGTCACTGCGCCCGCGGCCGCGACGTCCAGCGGCGCATATTTGGAGATGATCAACGGATCGCTGCCACCGGCCTCGATCACGCAGGGTTTCATCCGTTCGGCGCAGGCCACGGCCACCGCTTTGCCGGCCGCCACGCTGCCGGTGAATGCCACCGCGTGGGTTTGCGCCGATTGCACCAACAACTGCGCGGTGGCCGCATCGCCCGGCACGCAGGACAGCAGCCCCGGCAACAACCCGGTGAAATGCTCCATGAACTTGAGGGTGCACAGGGTCGTGGCTTCTGCTGGTTTGATGATGCAGGCATTGCCTGCCGCCAGCGATGCGGCAACCGTCCAGCACATCAGCAGGATCGGGAAGTTGAACGGCATGATGTGCACGCTGACGCCATACGGCTCGTAACGCACATGTTGGAACGAGCCGATCTGTGTGGTGCCGGCGACTTTGCCCGCATCGTCCCGGGCCATTTCCGCGTAGTAGCGAAAGATCGGCGCGCAGTTGGCCAGTTCGCCCATGGCTTCGGGAAACGGCTTGCCCATTTCCAGGGTCATCAGCCGTGCGACCTCACGGTTGCAGGCGACGTTCTGCTCGATGGCGTTGGCCAGCTGATGCAGGTGCGCGGCGCGGCTTTTCGCATCCACGACTCGCCATTGTTTTTGCGCGGCGGTGGCGGCATCGATGGCGGCTTGCACATCAGCCTCATTACACACACCGACCTGCCCGACCGCTTGCAGCGTCGCCGGGTCGAGCACTTCGCGCACGCGACCACCGGTCAACGGCAGAAATTCGGGGTTGATGAAGCGTGAGGCGCAATCAGAATTAAACGTGGCCATGGGGTAATCCTTGAACCAATCGATAAGGGGTTTCACGCAGGGTCGCCAGGGTCGTGGCAGGCAGTTCATCGCGCCAGCCCGGCACGTGCCGGTCGAGCCATTGGCGCAGTGGCGCAAAGGCCTGGGCCTGGAGTGCGCGAACAAACAAGCCCAAGGTGCGCGGCAGGTGCGCCAGGTAGCCGTGCTTGCCGTCACGCCCCGCCAGGCGCACGAAAATGCCCAACACCTTGGCGTGACGCTGGGCCGCCAGGCGCCGGTAATCTTCAAGAAAGCGCAACGCGTCGAGCGCCGGGCGCTGCAACAGGTAAAGGCTGAGCAGTTTCTCTCGCAACGCTTCAGGCACATCGCGCCGGGCGTCTTCAAGCAGCGACATCAGGTCATAGGCCGCCGCCCCGACCAGCGCATCCTGAAAATCCAGCAGGCCGCAGGCCGCGACACCTTCGCGGCCTTGCAGCAGCATCAGGTTGTCGACGTGGAAGTCACGCAGCACCAGGGCTTCGCGACGTTGGGCGACGTCGCGGCAGGCGTCGGCGAACAGCGCCAGGAATTCATCGCGCAGGCTCTGTGCGGCCTCTTTGCCGATCAACAACGGCACGTACCAGTCGATGAACAGCGCGTATTCGCCAGCCAATCGATCACCGTCGTACGCCGCCAGATCCGCAGGCGGTGTTGCCCGGTGCAGCGCCACCAGCGTATCGACCGCCAGGTGATACAGCCCCGCCTGCGAATACCCGGCCGCCAATAGCCGTGTGTAGGTGTCGTGACCGAAATCCTCGATCAACGCCAACCCGGCCGCTTCGTCCACCTCCAGCAAGGCCGGCGCGGAAAGACCCAGCTCCTGCAACTGCCGGGCAATGTGCACAAACGGGCCGATGGGTTCGCTGTGGGGCGGCGAATCCATCAGCAACAGACCGGCACCCTCGAGGCGGAAATAGCGTCGGGTCGACGCGTCCGCCGGCAAGGCAATCAGTACGGTGTCGGCATGACCGGCGCGGGCTAGAAAGGTCGCGCGCTGGTCTTCCCGGGTTGGCAGTGACGCCTGTGTTTGTGTCATGGCGATCACCGGATCATGTAGACCTTTTTGATGGTCTCGTGGACAGTGCACACGCCCTTCCAGTCCTTGCCGAAGAAGGCGGCGGTGTCCGGCTTGATCTCGATCACTTCGCCGGATTCATGGACGTAGGTGCAGCGGCCTTCAAGGAAGTGGCAGAACTCGTCGCTGGTGACATGGCAAAACCATTTGCCCGGGGTGCAGATCCAGATGCCGCATTCGGACTGGCCTTGCGGGCCTTTGTGCAGCACCACGCCGCTGACGCGGGATTCGCCTTCGAGCATGGTCGGGATCACGCCCCAATCCTTGACGTCGGTGATGCTCAGCGGGTCGTACAGAAACGGGGTAGTCATTGATTTTCTCCAGTAAAAAGTCGATTTCTAACCTGTAGGAGCCGGCTTGCTGGCGAAGACGATGGGCCCGTCGGCACAGGTATCGCCTGACCCACCGCCTTCGCCAGCAAGCTGGCTCCTACAGGGGTTGCGGTGTTTCGCACAGGTTCACGCCAGCATGTACACGTTGCGCAGGGTTTCGCGCACGTCACACTCACCGGTCCAGCCGGCCGGGAACAGCACCAGGGTGTTGGGGCGTACCTCAATCACCTCGCCATTGTCGTTGCGGTAAGTCGCGGCGCCCGCGATGAAGTGACACAACTCGTCCCGCGGAATCGACAGCCGCCAACGCCCGGGAGTGCACACCCACAATCCGGTTTCCGGGCTGTTGTTCGGGCCCTTGAACAGCAGGCGTCCACTGGAATGCGAGACGCCTTCGACGGCGTCGCTCTGCACGCCCCAGTCCACCAGGTCGGTGCGGCTGCTGACGGCTTCGAGGTACGGCGTGATACCCGCCGTGGTCGATAAATCAGGCATCGTTGAGCACCTTGTCGAGAATCGCGGCCGCGTCTTGCGGGCCTTTGCGCGATTGCATTTGCGCGCTGGTGCGCTGCAAACGTTGGCGCATCGCCTCGTCGTTGAGGCAAGCGTGGAGTTTTTGGGCGAGTTGTTCATCGCTCCATTCGTAGCGATCGAGCTTGAAGCCATGGCCGCTTTCTTCGGCGCGCATGGCGTTGTCGTGGCCGTCCCAGACGTAGGACATGACAATGGCCGGTTTGCCGAAGAACAGGCACTCGGTGAAGCTGTTGTTGCCGCCGTGGTGGATCACCGCGTCGACTTGGGCGATCACCGATGGCTGCGGGAACCAGTTGGAAATCTGCACGTTGTCCGGCAGGTCGGTGTACTCATCGAGGTGCTCGCCGACATTGAACAGCGCCCGATAAGGCAGCTTGCCCACTGCCTCGATCAGGCGCTTGAGCAGCTCGACATCGCCGGAGCCGAGGCTGCCGAAACTGGCGTACAGCAACGGCTTATCGTTGTGCGCACGGAACTCGGGAATTTCGTACGGCGTGTCCTGACGCACGCAACCTTGCAGGTAATGGAAACGCTCGGCCGGCAGTGGATGGCGGCGGTCGAACTTCACCGCGTCCGGGTACAGCAACAGGTTCATGAACGGCGACGCTTCGAAGAACGTCCCCAGCGGGTACGGCGCCTCGCCGTGAGCTTGCAGGAATTGATTGAAGTCCTGGTGAATCGGCCCTACCACCTCTTCAAAACGCTGGCGAAATTGTGCGTGGCCGGCCTTGTCATCGATGCTCATGCCCGACAGGTGCGGGGGGATATCCGGGTCTTCGATCTCGTTTTCCGAGCAGGAAATGATCCGCACCCACGGCTTGCCGTATTGCTTGATCGCCGGGAACAGGATCACGTTGTCGACGCAGATCAGGTCGGGCTTGACCTTGTCCAGCACCGCCGGCAAATCCTTCTGCGCCCACTTGGCGGTTTCGACGATGGCCGCCCAGCATTCCTTCACATAGTTGTCGATCTGTTCCAGTGGCGACTTGCGGAAATTCGGGATGTGACCGTTGATGAAGTCCACCCAATAGCGGGCCATCTCTTCGGCCGGCATCGGTGCCGACATGTTGACCATGTGTTCTTCAAAACCATAACCGGCGTAGACACCGCTCATGCCCGGGTCGGTCAGGAACACCGCTTTATGTCCCAAGGCTTCACAGGCCTGGGCGATACCGACTGAGTTCAGCGCCGGGCCATAGGCGGCTTCGGGGAAGAATGCGATCACTTTCTGTTTCATCGAGTGCTGCTCCTGCCTGGTCTTTTTATTGTTCAGCGAGTCAATACACGGGCATGCCGGGCTTGCCAGCCCAGGCGGATGGTCGTGTCGATTGCAAAATGGGCGAATTCAAACTGTGAGGACGGCACGCGCACGATCAGTGGTTTGTCGCTCAGCGCTGTCTGCACGTGCAGGTTGGTGTCGAGGCCGTGGTAAGCGATTTCAACAATCTTGCCGCTGACCTGATTGGCGCAATCGCTGCCCTGCTCCGTCAGCACTTGCAAGCGTTCGGGGCGCACCACCACGGCGACGGACTGGCCGCTCACCAGCGGCGCGTCGGTGTCGACGCTCAGCTCCTGGCCGTTGACCCGCACCGAGTGCTGGCCCGAGCGCCCGCCTTCGAACAGGTTGCTGACGCCGATGAAGTTGGCCACGAAGCGGCTGTTGGGGTTTTCGTAGAGTTCGGTCGGGCTGCCGCACTGGCACACCTTGCCGCCATCGAGCACCGCCATGCGGTCGGACATCACCAGCGCTTCTTCCTGGTCGTGGGTGACGATGATGAAGGTGATGCCGCTCTCGTGTTGCAGGCGCTTGAGTTCGAGCTGCATTTTTTCCCGCAGTTTTTTGTCGAGGGCACCCAATGGTTCGTCGAGCAGCAATACCCGTGGGCGTTTGACCAATGCCCGGGCCAACGCGACGCGCTGACGTTGGCCACCGGAGAGTTGATCGGGCTTGCGCTCGGCCAGTTCACCCAGTTGTGCGGTGCTCAGCACTTCGTCCACACGGCGGCGGATTTCACTTTCAGCCAAACGCTCCATTTCCAGGCCGTAGGCGATGTTCTTGCGCACCGTCATGTTGGGAAACAGCGCGTAGGACTGGAACATCAGGTTCAACGGGCGTTTGTTGGCCGGCAACGGCGAGATGTCGTTGCCATCCAGATAAATGCAGCCAGCGCTGGGGGTTTCGAAACCCGCGAGCATGCGCAACAACGTGGTCTTGCCGCAGCCGGACGGCCCGAGCAGCGCGAAGAACTCGTTTTCGCGGATGCTCAGCGACACCTCGTCGACCGCCAGGCCGTTGCCATACGACTTGCTGACCTTGTCCAGGATCAGTACCGCAGAAGAATTATTCATGGGTGCGAGGGGCCTTGTTGAGACGCTGCGAAGCCAGCAGCGCGGTGATGCTGACCAGCATCACCAGCGTCGCCAGCGCGTTGATTTCCGGGGTGACGCCGAAGCGGATCATGGCGTAGATCTGCATGGGCAACGTGGTCGAAGCCTGGCCGGAGCCTGAGTTGAAAAAGGCGATGATGAATTCGTCCACCGACAGCGTGAACGACAGCAACCCACCGGCCAGCACGCCGGGAAAAATCACCGGCAACAGCACCCGGCGCAAGGTGGTGAACCAGCTCGCGCCCAAGTCAATCGAGGCTTCGAGAATCGAATAGTCGAAGTGTTTGAGCCGGGTGCGCACCACGGCGCAGACGAAGGCAATGTTGAACACCGCGTGGCTGATGATGATCGAGTGCAGCCCCAGGCCGACCTTGAGCAGGTTGAAGAAGCTCAGCAGCGCAATCGCCAGCACGATGTCGGGAATGATCATCGGCGCCATCAGCAAGGTGTCGACCACCTGGCCTTTGTGGTTGTCCTTGCGGCGCAACTCGATGCCCAGCGCCAGGAACGTGCCGAGCACGCAGGCAATGAAGGTCGCCGACAACGCAACGATCAGCGTGTTGAGCGCCGCCGACAGAATCGCCGTGTTGTGCGCCAGTGCCGCGTACCATTTCAGCGAGACGCCGCCCCAGGCGGTGGGCAAGCCGGACTTGTTGAACGACAACAGGATCAGCACCAGGATCGGTATATAAAGGAAGGCGTACACCAGACCCAGGTGCGAACCCAGCACGGTGGTGCTGACAGAACGAGACTGACTCATGAGCGCGCCCCTTCCGCACGTCGGGCCACCAGGGCCTGGATGAACAGCAGGATCAACATGATCGCGATCAGGAAGAAGCTCAGCGCCGCACCGAACGGCCAGTCGCGCGCCGTGAGGAACTGCGAATAGATCAGGTTGCCGACCATCTGCACCTGCTTGCCGCCCAGCAGGTCGGCGGTGATGAAGTTGCCGATGCTCAACACGAAGACAAACACCGCGCCCGCCGCGATGCCCGGCACGCTCAGCGGCAGAATGATCCGGCGAAAGGTCATCCAGCCGGAGGCGCCGAGGTCTTTCGAGGCGTCCCACAGTTCATTGTTGATGCGCGACAGCGATGAGAAAATCGCCAGGATCACAAAGGGGATGTAGTTGTAGACCAGCCCCAGTACCACCGACGATTCGGTGTACAGCAAGCTGATGGGTTCACCGCTGTAGCCGAACAGTTGCAGCAACCGGTTGACCAGGCCTTCGCGGTTGAGCAACACGATCCAGGCGTACGTGCGGATCAGGTAATTGCTCCAGAACGGCAGCATCACCAGGAACAGGTACACCGCTTGGCGTCGGCGTGGCGACCGGGCAATCGCATAGGCCGCCGGGTAGCCGATCAACACCGCAAACACCGTGGCGAGCCCGGCGATCTTGGCCGATTTGAGCAGGATGCCCAGGTACAGCGGGTCGAATGCGCGCTGGTAGTTTTCCCAGGTGAACAACCAGTCGATGCCGCCATAGGCACCGCGTTCGACGAAGCTGTAGACCAGCACCAGCAGGCACGGAATCACCAGGAACATCAGCAGCCAGCCAAAGCCGGGCGCAAGAAGCCAGGCCGACAGACGCCTGTCAGCATGCAAAGCACTCATTAACCCTATCCTCCCGCCTCAGGGCAGAGGCGGCTTGCGAGCGTGGCGAGGCGTGCCGGGCACACCTCGGATCGACGTGGCGTCAGTTCTGCGCGGCCATGATTTCGGTGACGGCGCGGGTGTAGGCCTTTTGCGTGGTGCCACCCAGGTCGCGTAACTGCTCCATCTTCACCAACTCGCTCGGGGCGATGGTCAGGTTCGGGTATTGCTTGAGCAGGTCGGCGGACAACCCGGCCATTGCAGCCTGGTTGGGGATTTTGTAGAGGATGTTTTCAGCGACCCAGACGTGGTTTTCCTTGGCCAGCATGAAGTTGATGAACTTGAAGGCTTCGTCCTGATGCTTCGAACTTTTCAGCACCACCATGGTGTCGACCCACAGGTCGGAACCCTCCTTGGGCACCACGAACTTGATCGCCGCGTTGGCCTGGGTGCCGTAGTTGCACCAGCCGTCCCACGCGTGGGCCATCAGCGATTCGCCGGAGGCGAGCTTGGAATAGAACGTTGTGTCGTCGAACGAGAGGATGCGTTTCTTGGTGGCGATCAGTTGGTCGCGAACGGCGGCGATTTGCGCAGGGTCGCTGTCGTTGACTGACCAGCCCTTGGCGAGGAACCCGGCGCCGAGCATCCAGCGGTCGGTGGCGAGCATCGTCACCTTGCCCTTGAGCGCATCGCTTGGGTTGAGCAGTTCGTTCCAGCTCTGTGGCGCCGGCGTCACCTTGTCGGAGCGATAGCAGATGCCAGTGGTACCCCAGGTGTAAGGCACGGAGAACTGGTTGCCCTGGTCATATTCCAGGTGCGTGGCTTCGGGGTAGAGGTTTTTCAGATTGGGGACTTTGACCGGGTCGATGTCCGCCAGCAGCCCCTGCTTGTGCAGGACCTCGGCGAAAGGTGAGGAGACGAACACCACGTCATACCCTTCACCGCCAGAGGCCATCAGCTTGCCCATGATTTCTTCGTTGGTGGCGTGCAGCGCCTTGTCGACGTCCACACCGCTGGCCGCCTTGAACTTCTCCAGCGCATCCGGGGCCATGTAGCCGTCCCAGATGGAAATCACCATGTCCTTCGCACTTGCAGCCTGTGAAGCGATCGCCAGGGAAACGGCCAAACCCGCGCACAGAAGATCATTCAGCTTGCTCATAAATACTCACCTGACGATTGTTTATTGTTGTGTTCGAAGGCAGTACGGCAAAACGAGAAACGATTGCTTGTGTTTTTTTTTAGAAATTAGGACCAGTATCAAAAGATGTCAACGCATTTTTTCCGGCCTGACGGCTGACAGGCGCATGGCATAAGATGAGCACCTGAGCCCGACAGCGGATCACCACGAGAAAACACGCTTGAGCACGACAGCCGAAAAAAAACCGCGCACCAATCACCTGGAACTGGCCCGCCGCATCCTCGATCACACCCAGGAAAGCGGGTTGGTGGCCGGCGACCCGGTGGCCGAACAGGCCCTGGCCCGCACGTTCCAGGTCTCGCGCACACTGATTCGCGGCGCCCTGAAAGTGCTATTGGAAGAGAACCTGCTGAGCCATGAGGCGGGCAAGGGCTACACCCTGCTGGCATCCCCGGCGGGCCAGGCATTCAACACCGCCCTGCCCCAGGCCGAGGAAGAAGAATTGGCCGCCTCGGTACTGCGAGACCGCATGGCCGGACGCCTGGGTGACAGCATCAGCATCAGTGAACTGATGCGCCGCTACGACATCGGCCGCCCCGCCGCGCAAAAAGCCCTGCAACAACTGAGCGAAAGCCAGGCCATCGAGCGTGGCCCGGGGCAGTCCTGGCTGTTCCGGCCGTCGCTGAACAGCCTGGCCGCCCTCGAAGAAAGCCTGAAATTCCGCCTGATCCTCGAGCCCGAAGCCCTGCTCAGCCCGAGCTTCAACGCCGACCCGCAACGCCTTGCCCTGCTGCGCAGCGCCATGCACAGCCTGCTTTCGAGCCCGGTGGAAGATTTCGACATCCAGCAGTTTCGCGAACTCGACATCAGCTTTCACGAACTGCTGGCCCAGAGCTGCGGCAACCGCTTCATCAGCGACGCCCTGCTCCAGCATCAAGGCCTGCGCCGCCTGCCGAACCTGCTGCCCTCGGTGAGCGTGCACCGCCTGCAGGAAGCACTGCGCGAACACCTGCAAATCATCGCGCAGATCGAGCGCGGGCAGATGGAGATCGCCGCCGACTTGCTGCGCCTGCACCTGCGCCTGAGCGCCGCGCAACGCCCGCAAACCGCCAACCGTGGCATCCCGCAAAGCCATCTGTTCGGGCGTCGTTAAGCCTCGCAGAAAAACATGGTGATTTTTTTTTGAAAATAAGACAGCATCCAAATCACCTTCAGGAGCGGCGGGTCTGACCCGCCATGGACAGTGCCTCGCCATGCAAAAACAAAAACTGATCGCCCTGTTTCCGGAAGCCAGTTTCGGCGCGGCCTTGAACTGCATCGGTATCGCTCAGTCGCTGCGTGAGCTGGGCGCCAAACCGGTGTTCATTTGCCATGAGCATTTCCAGGGGCTGTTCGCCGAATACGGTTTCGACGAATACCCGATTCCGCAAGTGAGCCCCTTGTCGGCGGCGGAACACCAGCACTATTGGGAGCGCTTCATCGAGCGCAGCATCCCATACTTCGACCAAACCCCGCTGGCGCAGATCGACAGCTACGTGGCGCCAGCCTGGGAAGCCATCATCGACACCGCCATCGAGGCGGAAAAACCCTTGCAGCAGTTGCTCGGTCGCCTCAAGCCCGACGTGATCGTGCTGGACAACGTGGTGCTGTTCCCGGCCATCGCCAATGCCGGCTGCCCGTGGGTACGGATGGTGTCCTGCGCCGAAACCGAACTGCCGGATGCGCTCGTTCCGCCGTATCTGTCGGGGACCCTGGCGAGTGACACGACGGCCTGCGAGCGCTACACCGCGAACTACCTGAAGGCCGTTGCGCCGGCCCACGAACGCTTTTCGCAATTTCTCTCGAGCAACAACACCGCGCCGTGCCCGGCCGGGCAGTTCCTCACTGATTCGCCGTGGCTCAACCTGTTGTTGTCGCCGACGCCGGTGCGTTACGAACGCCAACAACCGCTCGACCCACAGCGCTACGTCTACCTCGACGGCTGCGTGCGCCGCGAAGCCCCCTACATCGTCCCGGACTTTCCGCGGCACAACGACGCGCCGCTGATCTACCTCAGCTTCGGCAGCCTGGGCGCCGCCGATACGGGGATGATGAAGCGCCTGATCAGCACCCTCTCAACCTTGCCGTACCGCTTCCTGGTCAACGTCGGCGCCTATCGCGACATGTACACCACCGTGCCGGACAACGTGTACCTCGACAGCTGGTTTGCCCAGCCCGCGGTGCTTAAGGAGTGCGACCTGTTCATCCATCACGGTGGCAACAACAGCTTCTGCGAAGCGCTGTACTTCGGCTTGCCGTCGCTGATCATCCCGTACTGCTGGGACGGCCACGACAACGCCGCCCGCGCCGAAGAAGTCGGTGTCGGCCGTTACCTGCCGCGCTTCGCCGATCCCCTGGCCGCGCTGCCCGCCGCCCTCGAACAGCTGCTGGCGGACAAACCCATGAAACAACGCCTCAACGCGTTCAGCGAACGCATGCAGGCTACCCGCGGCACCGACATTGCCGCCCGCGCCATTCTCGATCTCTAGCAAAAAACAACAAAAGCCGTCGGGCTACCGAACGCCATCGTC
Organism: Pseudomonas sp. NFX15; assembly: GCF_049132105.1. Lineage (NCBI taxonomy): Bacteria > Pseudomonadati > Pseudomonadota > Gammaproteobacteria > Pseudomonadales > Pseudomonadaceae > Pseudomonas > Pseudomonas sp. NFX15. The sequence goes on along the minus strand of NZ_JAFMPV010000006.1, from coordinate 136,162 downwards.
GCTGCCCGACACACCGCCGGAGTTTGAGCATGAATGCCCCACCGCGTATGGATTCGCTCGACCACGCCCTGCCCCATCCTTTCTGGCAGGACACCGTCACCTCACCGCCCGCCGCACCTGCCGTCACCGGCACAGTGCAATGCGACCTGGCGGTAGTCGGCGGCGGCTTCACCGGATTGTGGACGGCGTTGCTGGCGCGCCAGCGCAACCCAGGGCTGAGCATCGCCATTATCGAGGCGCGTCGTTGCGGCGCTGAGGCGAGCGGGCGCAATGGCGGTTTCTGCGCGCCGAGCATTTCCCACGGTGTATCCAACGCCCTCAAGCGCTGGCCGGATGAAGCCGAACAGTTGATTCGCCTCGGCCGGCAGAACCTCGATGAACTGGCCGCCGACCTGCAACGCTTCGGCATGCAAGTCGAGTTCGAACGCCAGGGCAAGCTCAACGTCGCCAGCCAGCCGTGGCAGGTCGATGGCTTGCGTTCCATGCAGCGCAACTACGCGCGTTTCGGCATTGACTGCGAGTGGCTGGAAGGCAGCGTCCTGGCGCAGAAGCTCGATTGCCCGGCATATGTGGCCGGTGTGTTCGAACCCAACTACGCCCTGCTCAACCCGGCGAAAATGGCTGCCGAACTGCGTCGCGTGTGCCTTGAGCATGGGATTCAACTGTTCGAAAACAGCCCTGTGCTGCAACTGGTAGCCGACAAGGACAACGTGCGCCTGCGCACCGCCAGTGGTGAAGTGATCGTCGGGCAAATCGCCCTCGCCACCAACATCGCCCCGCCGCTGATTGGGCATCTGGCGTCGAGCGTGATCCCGGTCTACGACTACTCGCTGGTCACCGAGCCTCTGAACGATGCGCAACTGGCCGCCGTCGGCTGGATCGGGCGTTATGGCATCGCCGATTCGGGCAACCAATTCCATTACCTGCGCAAGACCGCCGATAACCGCATTCTCTGGGCCGGCTATGACGCCATCTACCATTTCGGTGGGCGTCGCGACGAAGCGCTGACTCAGCGTCCGCAAAGCTTCCAGCGCCTGGCCGATCAGTTCCGGCAGACCTTCCCTGCCTTGGGCGACGTGCGCTTCAGCCACGCCTGGGGCGGCATCATCGACACTTCGGCGCGCACCACGATGTTCACCGGTTGCGAACACCAAGGCCGTGTCGCCTATGCCTTGGGCTTCACCGGGCAAGGGGTGTCCGCCAGCCGTTTTGCCGCGCAGAACATGCTCGACCTGCTGGCTGGCGAACGCACTGAGCGCACCGAGTTGCTGATGACGTCCCAGGCGCCGTTCCGCTTTCCGCCCGAGCCGTTGCGCTACATCGGTGTGAAACTGGCCCAGCGTTCATTGGCGCGAGAGGACCGTGACGGTCGCCGTGACTGGCTGCTCAAGACCTTCGATGCCCTTGGCATCGGCTTCGATTCCTGATCTGGAGCCCCCCCATGTCCACACCCCTGCCCCGGCATGTCGACGGTGCGCAAGGTTTACTTCATCCTCGGCTAAACGGCGGATGAAATCAGCAACAAACAACCTGTGGTGCTGGGGGTTCGTCCTTTGAGGGGTTACTGGCGTACCAGATTGCGGCCGTTGCGCTTGGCCTGGTACAGCGCGTCGTCGGCGCGGGTCAGCAGGCTTTCCGGGGTATCGTCGGATTGCGCATGGGCCACGCCAAACGACGCGGTGATGGTGTCCAGCACGGTGTCGGTGCCCCGGGCCTTGACCCGCAGCGACTGGATCTTCAGGCGCAGGCGCTCGGCAAACGCGCTGGCCGCGGCAAGGGTCGGGCAGCCCTTGAGCACCACACAAAACTCCTCACCGCCGTAACGTGCCGCGAAGGCGTCGTCCGGTAGCAAATCGCGCAGCACCTGGGCGACATGCTGCAGCACACGGTCGCCCAGCGGGTGGCCGTACTGGTCATTGAATTGTTTGAAGTGGTCGATATCCAGCATCACCAGTGCCACGCCGGTCGAGGCGTTGTTCATCGCCTGTTCGAGCTTGCGGTTGAAGGTGGTGCGATTGAGCAACTCGGTCAAGCCATCGAGGGTCGCCGCCAGTTGCGCACGTTCCAGCTTGTCACGCAGGCTTTTGATCTCGTGTTGGGCAGACTGCAATTGCACGAGGAAATGTTCCTGCTGGCCCTGCATCAACCGGGTGCTCTGTTGCAACTGGGTGAGGATGCTCGGCAGGCGCTCGCTGGCCGGTTCTTCGAGCATTTGCAGGTATTGGCCAAGGCTGGCCTGGAAGTTGATATTGCCCTTCACACTGCGCGAAACGTCGCGCTCCATATCGTCGACCAGGTTGATCGCTTCCTGCTGGCCGGATCGCGCATCGGCCAATTCATCGCGAATGATGTACTCGCGAAACAGCTTGGCGGCCGACTCCGGCGGAAAATAATCGAAGTCGTTGACCACCCGGTCCAGGTGCCGATTGAGTTCCGGCTCCTGGCCTTTGCTGTAGGTGTACCAAAGTGCGTAGTGCACCGGGTTGGGCGGTATGTTGTGACGAACCATCAGCGGCACCGCCTGCTTGAGCAATGCCGCCGCCTCGCGGGAGTCTTCTGGATACAGCGCTAGAACAGTCGCACGCGTGTCGGATTGGCTCATGGGTTCACTGTGGTTGTTTATCATTGGCGATTGGCAAACTCGCTGAGCATAGCCATACGCCCGACAAACGGCCATACCGGTGACGCAATCATTTCAACCCGGTACGCCTGTGCTGACAGCTTAACGCCGAAATCCCTGTAGGAGCGGGCTTGCCCGCGAAGAGGGAGGGTCAGTCGATATCGACTCAACTGACACACCGCTTTCGCTGGCAAGCCAGCTCCTACAGGGGAGTTGGCTGGACACAAAACTCGCGGCCAACCGAGAAACTTGTGGCTACACGACCGTTGTATCAGCGGGCAGCCCAGGCGTTGAAGCGCTGTTCGAGCTCTTCGCCGTGGTCGACCCAAAACTCGGCATCCACTGCACGGGCGCCGGCCAGGTTGGCTTCGGCGGTGGGCAATTGCTCCTGCACATCCTTGGGCAGCAGCGGCAAGGTCTGGCGATGCACCGGCCCGTAGGGGATGGTTTCCGAGAAGATTTTTTGCGTCTGCGGCTGGCTGGCAAAAGCGATGAAGTTTTCCGCCAGCGCCTTGTTCGGCGTGCCTTTGACCACGGCCCAGTATTCCGGGTCGTACAGGCTCTGCGGCCAGACGATGCTGAGCTTCATGCCCTCCTTTTGCGCCGAGGCGATCCGGCCGTTGTAGGCCGCGCTCATCACCACGTCGCCGGCCACCAGCCATTGCGCCGGTTGGGCGCCCGCCTCCCACCACTGGATGTTCGGCTTGATCTGGTCAAGCTTGGCGAAGGCCCGTGTCACGCCTTGCGGGGTGTTCAGGACCTTGTAGATGTCATCCGCCTTCACACCGTCAGCCAGTAAGGCGATTTCCAGGGTGTACTTGGCGCTCTTGCGCAAACCGCGCTTGCCCGGGAAGTCGGCCACGTTCCAGAAATCCGCCCACGATTGCGGCGCCTTGGCCTGCTTGCTCTGGTCGTAAGCCATGACCATCGACCAGACGTAGGTGGCCACTCCGCACTCGGTCAACGCACCGGGCACGAAGTTCGCCGCATCACCGAAGCGCCCGGCGTCGAGCTTCTCGAACAAGCCTTCCTCGCAGCCACGCAACAACTCGGGGCTTTCAACCTCCACCACGTCCCAACTGGTGTGACCGGCCGAAACCATAGCCTTGATCTTCGACAGTTCACCGTTGTATTCACCGGCAATAATGTTGCCCGCGCCGCTGGCGCTGAAGGGCTGGAAGTAGGCTTTATCCTGCGCCTGTTTAGTCGCACCACCGAACGAAATCACGGTGAGGTCCTGGGGGGTCGCCCACACGCTGGCACTCAACAGGGCCATGGCAAACGGAACGCTGCAACGCAAGGATCTGGACATGGATCGCTTCCTGGGGCCTGTTCGGCCCGTTGTTGTTAGGGGTGTTCGGATTCGCTGAGGTAAGCCGCCAGCCGATCCATCAGGCGGTCACAGGCAGCCATCTGTTCGACGCTGACAAATTCATCGGGCTTGTGCCCCTGGTCCATGCTGCCGGGACCGCAGACCACCGACGCAATGCCGGCCTGATCGAACAGCCCACCCTCGGTGCCAAAGGCCACGGTGCTGAAGTCATCGCTGCCGCACAGATGGGCAATCAGTTGCGCCGCGGCACTGTCGGCCGGTGTGGCCAACCCCGGATAAGCGGAGATTTTTTCAAAGCGGATGCGGGTATCGGCGTCCACCGCCTGCATGGCTGGCAGCAACGTCTGCTCGGCGTATTCCTGCAACTCATCGACCACCACCTGCGGGGCAAAGTCCGGCAAGGCGCGGATCTCGAAATCGAAACGGCAATCCGCCGGAACGATGTTCAGTGCCGTGCCACCCGAAATCACCCCGACCTGCACGGTCGAGAACGCCGGATCGAAGCGTGGGTCGTGCAGATTGGGCCGGGCCAGGGTCGCACCGATATCACCCAGTCGATTGATCAGCCGAGCCGCCTGTTCAATGGCATTCACCCCATAAGGCGCGTACGCCGAATGGCACGGCGCCCCGTGGACGTGGCAACGCATCGCCAACTTGCCCTTGTGGCCAAGCACGGGCTTGAGTTCGGTCGGCTCGCCGATCAAACACAAGGCCGGGGCCGGAATGCGTTGCGGCAGCACTTCCAGCAAACCGCGTACGCCGAGGCAACCGACCTCCTCGTCATAGGAAAACGCCAGATGCACCGGACGCTTCAAAGGGCTGGCAAGAAACATCGGCACCGCTGCCAGCACCGACGCCAGATAGCCTTTCATGTCCGCCGCGCCACGCCCAAAGAGCTTGCCGTTCGACTCGCTCAAACTGAACGGCTCGACCGTCCAGGCCTGGCCGTCCACCGGCACCACGTCCGTGTGCCCGGACAGCACGATGCCACCGGCCACGCTCGGGCCGACCGTGGCCAACAAGTTGGCCTTGGTCCGCTCGGCGTTGTAGATCAATTCGCACGCCACGCCGAGGCCGTGCAGGTAATCGCGCACGAACTCGATCAGCTCAAGGTTCGAATCACGGCTGACCGTGGCGAACCCGATCAACTGCGCGAGCAAGGCGCGACTGCGCAACTCACTCATCGCCCGGCACTCCGTACGCGGGGGCCAGGGTCGGATTGAGGGCGCGGGTCAGGTAGTCCTGCAGTTGCGGCTCGTAGGCCAGCCACAGTTTGCCCAACTCGCCAATCGGGTTTTCATCGGCCCAATCCACCCGCAGGTCGACGATCGGCCAGGTCAGGTCACCGACCACCGACAGCGCCGCCGAATGCACCGTGCCGGCTTCGCCACCGGCATCCTGCCCGGCCTGCAAGGCGTTCATCAGTCGGGTGGCGAGGCAGCCTTCGGCGTTTTCGAACGCCACGACCATCGCCTCGATCACCGCGCTGTTGGCCAGCAGGTTGCCGGCCGCCACGCATTGGTCACCGGCCACCGCGTTGTGGGTGCCCAGCGCATGGTTGCCGCTGAACACCGCCGTGCGCCCATGCGCATCGACCACCGCCACCTGGCGGTATTGGCTGTAGCCGTTACGGGTCAGCGAATGGTCCAGCGCCTGGGGCGGCGCCGAGCCGTTAGCCAGTTCATCGAGGATCTGCGGGCCAAGGGCCGGCAGCGTGATGTTCTGGCTCGACACCGCGCCCACCCCGGCACGCAGCCAAGGGCAGCGCGCACCGACGGCGATGCTCGACGAGCTGATGGCAATGCCCAACTGGCCGGTCTCGGCGCAGCGACCCACGATGGAAAAAGTCATGGCGAATTCCTTATTCAGGGATGACAGCGATCACATCAATTTCCATCAGCCACTGCGGCTGGCCGAGGGCACTGACCACAAGCCCGGTGGAAATCGGGAACACGCCCTTGAGCCACTTGCCGACTTCCTGGTACACCGGCTCGCGGTAGCGCGGGTCGATCAGGTAGGTGGTGGTCTTGACGATGTGGCTCAGGTCACTGCCCGCTTCTTCCAGCAGTTGCTTGACGTTGCGCATGGCCTGTTCGGCCTGGGCACGCGGATCACCGAGGCCGACCAGTTGACCGTTGAAATCGGTGCCGACCTGACCGCGCACGTACACGGTGTTGCCGGCGCGCACGGCCTGGCACAAATCGTTGTCCAGCGTCTGGTTCGGGTAGGTGTCTTTGGTGTTGAACATGCGGATGCGGGTATGAGTAGGCATTAACGAACTCCCATGAGGCTGGCTTTCTGAACAGGTGCACGGGCGGCGTCGGCTTCACGCTGGGTCGCATCCCGATAGTTGAAATAGGTGTGTTGCTTAACGATGTGATCGGCGATGTGCTTGGCGTCGTGCCAAACGCCCCAGATGAACGCGGAGCCGCGACGGGACTGCCAAGGCAAGCCGACGAAGTACACGCCCGGCTCGGCCGATACGCCGCGCTGGTGCTGCGGCTTGCCGTTGTCCTTGAAGGCATCGACCTTCAGCCAGCTGTAGTCGGTGGAATAACCGGTGGCCCAGATGATCGTAGTGACGCCGGCCTCGAGCAGGTCCAGCTCCAGGATCGGCTTCGTCACGCAATCCGGATCGGCCAGCATGGCGCGGGCCTCTGGCTCCAGCGGCAGGTCGAGGCCGTTGCGTTCGATATAGGCGTCGGCCTTGTCGAGCAGCGCGAGGTAGTTTTCATCGCCACGACGAATGTTGTCGGCAAGGTTGTTTTCAAAACTCACCCGCGCGCCGTTGAAGGCCTGGGTCAGGCCGACCAGGGTCATGCCCTGGTGAGCGAGGCGGCGGAAGTCCACGGTGTGACCGCCACGGGCACCGCTCACGGCGATGGTCACGTGTTCCTTGCCCGGTTGCATGGCTTCGGCATCCCACTCGCCGAGCACCCCCAGCCACCAGCAGAAATCGCGATGGCGATAGGCACGCGGCGGACGGTCATGGGCACCGACCGACAGATAAACCTGCTTGCCGGAGCGTTGCAGTTCATCGGCGATCTGCACGCCCGAAGAACCGGCACCGACCACCAGCACAGCGCCTTCGGCCAGTTGCTGCGGGTTGTAGTACTGCGCGGAGTGAATCTGGGTGATGCCGGCGATTTCGGGAGCAATCGGCGGGATGGCCGGACGCTGGAACGGGCCGGTGGCGACCACCACGTGCCGGGCTTCGATCACGCCCTCCGAGGTTTCCACGGTAAAGCCCGGGCGGTCGGCGTTGCGTTCTACTTTCTTGACGTCAACGCCGGTGCGGATCGGCGCATTGAATTTGCGGGCGTAGGCTTCGAAGTACTGGGCCACTTGCTCTTTGCCGGCGAAGGCATCCGGGTCCAGGCCATCGAATTCCAGGCCCGGGAAGCGGTCGTGCCATGCAGGCCCGTTGGCCACCAGCGAATCCCAGCGACCGGTGCGCCAGGCTTCGGCAATACGGTTGCGCTCCAGCACCAGGTGCGGCACACCGAGTTTGCTCAGGTGTTCACTCATGGCCACGCCGGCCTGGCCGGCGCCAACAACAAGCGTATCAATTTCGGTTTTATCAACTGTCATGGCTGTGCACTTCTGAAAGGTGGTTTGATTCAGGTCGGTCATGGCTGCCGCCTCGATGCTGATCACTGTTGTTCTTGTGCTGCGGCTATCGGTGTCAGGGTGTTGGCCGCATTCTGTTCGGAGCCGGGGATTAGCGAAATTATGTTTTTTGTGGTTGCTGGCGAGGAAAAAGCGTCGAGGCGACCGGCTGGCTGTACGAGGTTGCGGCAGGCCTGATCCCGGCCTATGGTCCTAGCGATGCAATGCCTGTGACCGACGCTCCATAGCGCGGCGCCGGTTGCTGTCCACCCCGTGCAAATTTGCGCAAGGAAGTGACGACATGCCTAGCTATTCACGCCCTGCCGTGCTCGAACTGATCGGCAATACACCCTTGGTGCGCGTCAGCCGTTTCGATACCGGCCCGTGCACACTGTTTCTCAAACTCGAATCACAGAACCCCGGCGGTTCGATCAAGGATCGCATCGGTTTGGCGATGATCGACGCCGCTGAGCGCGATGGCCGCCTCAAACCCGGCGGCACCATCGTCGAAGCCACAGCCGGCAATACCGGCCTGGGCCTGGCACTGGTGGGCCGGGCCAAGGGCTACCGCGTGGTGCTGGTGGTGCCGGATAAAATGTCCACCGAGAAGGTCTTGCACCTCAAGGCCATGGGCGCCGAGGTGCACATCACCCGGTCCGATGTCGGCAAGGGCCACCCCGAGTATTACCAGGACGTCGCCGCGCGGCTGGCGCAGGACATTCCGGATGCGTTCTTCGCCGACCAGTTCAATAACCCGGCCAACCCGCTGGCCCACGAATGCAGCACCGCGCCGGAGATCTGGGCGCAAACCCAGCATGACCTGGACGCGATCGTCGTCGGGGTCGGTTCGGCCGGCACCCTGACCGGGCTGACGCGATTCTTCCAACGGGTCCAACCGGATCTGGAAATGGTCCTGGCCGACCCGGTCGGCTCGGTGATGGCCGAATACAGCCGCAGCGGCACCCTGCCCACCCCCGGCTCCTGGGCCGTGGAAGGCATCGGCGAAGACTTCATTCCGTCGATTGCCGATCTGTCCAGCGTGCGCCACGCCTATTCGATCAGCGATGAAGAAAGCTTCGATCACGCCCGCCAGTTGCTGCGCGTCGAAGGCATTCTCGGTGGTTCTTCGACCGGCACCCTGCTGGCCGCCGCGCTGCGTTACTGCCGCGAACAGACCGAACCGAAACGGGTGGTCAGCTTCGTCTGCGACACCGGTACGCGTTACCTGTCGAAGGTCTACAACGATCAGTGGATGAACGATCAGGGTCTGCTGCAACGCAAGCATTACGGCGATTTGCGCGACCTGATCGCCCGGCGTTTCGAAGATGGCCGGGTGATCAGCGTCGGCCCCGACGACACGCTGCTCACCGCGTTCCAGCGCATGCGCCTGGCGGATGTCTCGCAATTGCCGGTGCTGGTGAAGGGCCAGCAACTGGTGGGCGTGATCGACGAATCCGACATCCTGCTGGGCGTGCACGAAGACGCTGCGCATTTTCGTAAAACCGTGTCCAGCTACATGACCGACAAACTGCAAACCCTGCCCCCCGCTGCCACGCTGGCGGAACTCGAAGCCGAACTGGGCCGGGGCCTGGTGGCGATCATCCAGGACGCCTCGGGTTTCCACGGCCTGATAACCCGAACCGACATGCTCAACCATTTGCGGAGATCCCTGCCATGAGTCCACACGACAAAAACGCCCCGCCACAGGGCTTCGCCACCCGGGTGATCCATGCCGGGCAAGTGCCGGACCCGACCACCGGGGCGCTGATGCCGCCGATCTACGCCAACTCCACTTACCTGCAACAGAGCCCCGGCGTGCACAAGGGCTTCGACTACGGCCGCTCGCACAACCCGACGCGGTTTGCCCTGGAACGCTGCGTGGCGGACCTGGAGGGCGGCACCCAGGCGTTCGCGTTTGCCTCGGGGCTGGCGACCATTTCCACGGTGCTGGAGCTGCTCGACGCCGGCTCGCACATCGTCTCCGGCAACGACCTATACGGCGGCACCTTCCGCTTGTTCGACAAGGTGCGCCAACGCAGCGCCGGGCACCGTTTCAGCTTCGTCGACCTGACCGACCTCGCCGCCTTCGAAGCCGCGTTGCAGGACGACACGCGCATGGTCATGGTCGAGACGCCGAGCAATCCGCTGCTGCGCCTCACCGACCTGGCCGCCATCGCCCGCACCTGCCGCGCCCGCGGCATCATCTGCGTGGCCGACAACACCTTCGCCAGCCCCTGGACCCAACGCCCGCTGGAGCTGGGTTTCGACATCGTGCTGCACTCGACCACCAAGTACCTCAATGGCCACTCCGACGTGATCGGCGGCATCGCCGTGGTTGGACAGAACGCCAAACTGGCCGAGCGCCTGGGCTTTTTGCAAAACGCCGTCGGCGCCATCGCCGGGCCGTTCGACGCCTTCCTCACCCTGCGCGGGGTGAAGACCCTGGCCCTGCGCATGGAGCGCCATTGCAGCAACGCGCTGGAACTGGCGCAGTGGCTGGAGCGTCAGCCACAGGTGTCGCGGGTCTACTACCCCGGCTTGCCGTCGCACCCGCAACACGAACTGGCCAAACGGCAAATGCGCGGTTTCGGCGGGATGATCTCCCTCGACCTCAACAGCGATCTGGCGGGCGCCAAGCGCTTCCTGGAGAACGTGCAGATCTTCGCATTGGCGGAAAGCCTCGGCGGCGTGGAAAGCCTGATCGAACACCCGGCGATCATGACCCACGCCACGATCCCACCGGCCACCCGCGCAGAACTGGGGATTGGTGATGGGTTGGTGCGGTTGTCGGTGGGGGTCGAGGATGTCGAGGATTTGCGCGCCGACGTGGCCCAGGCATTGGCGCGGATGTAAATCACCTGAATTGTGGGACACCGCAAAAACCTGTGGGAGCGGGCTTGCTCGCGAAGACGGCGGCACATCCAACCTCGATGTGACTGATATACCGCTTTCGCGAGCAAGCCCGCTCCCACAGGTCTTTTTTTGGGCTTAAGTCTTGTTGCAAGGCTGGTCAAGCAAACAGGAGTCCCTATAATCGCGGCGTTTTCGTCTACCCTCACGAAGCGTCGTGCAGCCATCAGTGTGTGCGGGGCGCATCGACATTTTTCCGCTATTGAACCGGAGAACTTCCATGCTCAAACGTACCCTGGCCCTGGCCGTCGGCCTGACCTTGTCCCTCTCCACTCTGCTGGCACAAGCCGCCGAGACCCTCAGGGTCAGCGCCATTCCCGATGAAGCCCCGACCGAACTGCTGCGCAAGTTCAAGCCGCTGGGCGAGTACCTGGAAAAGCAGCTGGGGATGAAGGTCGAATTCGTACCCGTGGCCGATTACCCGGCCGTGGTCGAGGCGCTGGCCACTGACCGTCTGGACATGGCCTGGCTGGGCGGCTTCACTTTTGTTCAGGCACGCCTGAAAACCGAAAACACCACGCCAGCCATTCCACTGGTGCAGCGTGAGCAGGATGCGCAGTTCACCAGCAAATTCATCACCGCCGACCCGGCCGTCAAGTCGCTGGCCGACCTCAAGGGCAAATCGTTTGCCTTCGGCTCGGTGTCTTCCACGTCCGGCAGCTTGATGCCGCGCTACTTCATGATCAAAGACGGCATCAAGCCGGAAACCTATTTCAGCCGCGTCGGCTACTCCGGCGCCCACGACGCCACCGTCGCCTGGGTGCAGGCCGGCAAAGTGGATGCCGGTGTGCTCAACGCCAGCGTCTGGGAAAAACTGGTCGCGGCCGGCAAGGTCGACACCAACAAAGTCAAGGTCTTCGCCACCACCCCGGCCTACTACGACTACAACTGGACCGTGCGTGGCACCCTCGACCCGGCGCTCGCGGCGAAAATCAAGGCAGCCTTCCTCGCGCTCGACCCGGCAAAACCCGAAGACAAGGCCATTCTGGACCTGCAAGCCGCCAGCCGTTTCATCGAGACCTCGCCTGAGAACTACAAGGGCATCGAGGAAGCCGCGCGCGCTGCCGACCTGCTGAAATGACCTTGAAACTGAACCAGGTCAGCCTGACTCACGACAATGGCGTGCGAGCACTGCATGAACTCGACTTGCACATCGGTGCCGGTGAGCAGGTGGCGATTATCGGCCCGTCCGGTGCGGGCAAGTCGAGCCTGCTCAACGTGCTGGCCACCGCCCTGCGCCCGAACCACGGCGCGGTCGAGGTGCTCGGCGAGCACGCCTGGCAACTGAGCCCGCGGCGGCGCCAGCGGTTGCGGGCGCGGATCGGCCTGGTGCATCAGGCACCGCCGCTGCCACCGCGCCAGCGGGTGGTCACGGCGGTGCTGGCCGGCAAGCTTGGGCAATGGGGTTTTGCCAAAAGCCTGCTGAGCCTGTTGCATCCGGTGGATGTCGCGGGCGCCCGGGCGGCCCTGTCGAAACTGGACCTGGGTGACAAACTGTTCGCCCAGTGCCAGCAATTGTCCGGTGGCCAGCTTCAGCGCGTGGGCATTGCCCGCGTTTTGTACCAGGCACCCGACGTGCTGCTGGCCGATGAACCGGTGTCGGCGATGGACCCGGTGCTGGCCGGGCACACGTTATCGATCCTTTGCCGCCATGCCCGTGAACACCAGGTGACGCTGGTGGCCAGCCTGCACGCGGTGGATCTGGCGCTGAGTCACTTCTCCCGCATCATCGGTTTGCGCGAAGGGCAGATTCTCTTCGATCTGCCCTCTTCCGATGTCGACCATGAATTGCTCGACAAGCTCTACGCCAACGAGCAATTGCAATCGCCGCCCGCGCCGGTGGCGCCCTTGAGCCTGCAGATTCCCCGATGCTGACCCGCGATACACGAGACCCGGCCGCCCTGCCACGCCTGTTGCTCAGCCTGTTGGCGCTGGCCTTGCTGTGGCCCGGCATCCATTACAGCGAGCTGGACCTGGGCGTGCTGCTCAAGGCTGACAGCCAGAGTGAAATGGGCCGCTTTGTGTCAGCGTTCTGGCCACCGGCCCATGGCGAAGAGTTCTTGCAACTGCTGTGGCAAGCCACCTTGCAAACACTGGCCATCGCCACCGCTGGCATGGCCCTGGCCTTGCTGTTGGCGGTGCCTGCCGGGCTGCTCGCCAGTCGCGCCTTGTCATTGTCGGCCGCCTCGCGCAGCGGTCGGCCGAGTGCCTTGGGCCGGTTGCTGCGCTGGCCGGTACGCGGGTTGTTGATCTTCCTGCGCAGCGTGCCGGAAATCGTCTGGGCCTTGCTGTTCGTGCGCGCCGTCGGTCTTGGGCCCACGGCCGGGGTGCTGGCGATTGCCATCACCTACAGCGGCATGCTCGGCAAGGTCTACGCGGAGATTTTCGAGTCGGTTGACCAGCGTCCGGCCCACGCGCTGATGCAGGCCGGCAGCGGTCGATTGTCGGCGTTCTGCTACGGCATCCTGCCCAATGTGGCGGCGGAGTTGCTGTCGTACACGGTCTATCGCTGGGAATGCGCGATTCGCGCGTCCGTGGTGATGGGTTTTGTTGGCGCTGGCGGCCTGGGCCAGCAGATCGATTTGTCGCTGCGCATGTTCGCCGGCGGTGAAGTGGCGAGCATGTTGCTGACCTTCTTCGTGTTGGTGCTGTTCGCCGACCAGATCAGCCGCCTGCTGCGCTGGAGGTTCGCATGAATCGCCTGATCAACCTGCTGCTGATCCTGCTCATCGGCGCGGCGGTCGTTGCTTCGTTCAGCTATCTGGCCATCGACCTCGGAGTGTTGGGCGCCAGCAGTAACCTCAAGCAAATGGGCGCCTACGTGCTGCGGCTTCTCAGCCCTGACCTGAGCGCCGGGCATCTGCAAGCCATCGTCCATGGCGCCGTGGAAACCCTGGCGATGTCCGCCCTGGGCACCGTGCTCGCCGCGGTGTTTGGCCTGCTGTTGGCATTGCCTGCGGCCGGGCGTTTCGGCTGGCCGTTGCAGAGCGTTTCGCGGCTGCTGCTCAATGCCCTGCGCGCCATTCCCGAACTGGTGTGGGCCGCGCTGATGGTGTTCGCCGCCGGCCTCGGCCCGAACGCCGGGACCCTGGCATTGGCCATGCACACTACGGGCGTGCTGGGCCGTTTGTTCGCCGAAGCACTGGAAAACACCCCGCCGCAACCGGCCGAAGCGATCCGCTTGCAAGGCGGCAATGTGGTGTGGGCCTTCTGCTACGGCACCCTGCCCAATCTGTTTCCGCAGTTGCTGGCGTACATCCTGTACCGCTGGGAAAACAACATCCGCATGGCCAGCGTGCTGGGGTTTGTCGGCGCTGGGGGTTTGGGGCAGATGCTGTATGTCAGCCTTAGCCTGTTTCAGGAGGCTCAGGCGAGTACGGTGATTTTGGCGATGTTGTTGTTGGTGTTTGCGGTTGATGGGTTGAGTAGTTGGAGTCGGCAGCGTTGGGTCAAGGCGTGATGGGGGTTGGACTCACACGCGTACTGTTCTACCGAAAAAACCATGGCCGACTTTTTCAATAGAATCGGCCGAAGATCCTTTCGGTCTCACCCCACACCCGTACCCATGCCATGTCCGATGGCCGATCAGGTACCTATAGATCAGGAAGCAAAAGCCAAAAAAATGAATCCAAGCGTGGCACGTTGCATGGAATGCAGGTTACAAGACCTGAGGAAGCTAGGGCGTGCAGCCCTAGCCAATATCAGATGTCACTTTTTCTTTTTCGCTGGCTTTGCGGCATTCTCTGACTTCTTAGCCTTTTCTAGCTTGCTATCCGCTTTTTTGGCAGATTTCTTGGGTTCGGCATCTTTCTTCTTGTCTTTCTTGTCTGATGACTTTGAAAGAGCCGAGGCCGAAGCTGATTTCTTTGTCGATGACGACTTTTTGTCTTTCACTTCGTTGCTGGCTTTCGAAGCGCCACCTTTGCTTTTCTTATCGTCTTTAGCCACGTTGACCACCTCTCGGAGCATGCCGGAATTGGCACATTGCCTGTGGGATTCCCCACACGCTAATCATTAGGCGAACGCGTCCCAAAGGGGTTCCAATTATTTAGATGCACTGAAGTACTCAGCGCGGAAACAACAGGGTCACGGCAAAACGAAAACCCCAACCTTGTGGGCCGTCGTCAGGGCTGTCGACCCAGTAACGTGGCCCCGCTTGCACCGTCAGTGGCTGGCCACCGATTTTCAGCAGTTGCGTAACGGTCAGGTTGACCGGTACCGACCATTCGCGTGATTGCCAGTTGTAGGTCGATTCAGTGTTCACACCCCACGTGGTCAGGGTGCTGGTCGTGTAGGAGAGGAAGGGCTGCAGGAAGGTCTGGTTGACCTTTTCCTTGTCGTCCGGTGGGCTGCCATCCAAGCCCCAGATGTGGTTGGCCAGGATGCCGTGAGTCCAGCCATTTTCCTGTTTCAGGGCGACCGCTGTCGGGCCGATGCCCCATTGCTCGTTGCCGAGCAATTCATCACTGCCTGTAGGAATCAATATCGCCGGGCCGACCCCAAGTATCCAGCCACTGTCGGTGGGTTGTTTGGGTGAGAAGAAAAAGCTCTGTGTGATATCACCGACCCCGGACTTGTCCGCCGCGCCGTTTGGCGCAAGGCCATGCTGGTCGATGACTGGCAGGATAGTGCGGGAAATCAGGTTCCAGTCATCGTTAAGGGTAAACGGCAGCACGGGCTGGATATTGGTGACGCTGTGCATGCCGTCACCGGTTGGCCCCATTTTCTGATCCCAGTTGTACTGCACCGGCAGGCTGTACATCGCCGCGACCGGGTTCAGCGCCTTCTTTGCCAGCTCTGCCGAGTCCTCGGCTTGAGCGCCTGGCACGAACCAAAGCGTGACCAATAGCGTCGCTCCCGCGCTCCAGTAATGCGTGTCAGTCCCCATATCTCTTCTTCCTTGGGTTCAGTGATCAATGAGTGACAGGTTTAGGCTCAGGCAATTTGTACTCATTGTTCTGCACGGACTTATCCGGCATGTAGACCCGGAACGCCAGCGTCCAGTTGTCAGTCGGTGCGATCAGCAGGTTTTTAGCATCCTTGCCGCAGGTTTGTGGATTGCCAAAGTGCAAGGTGAACGTCTTGGCATCCTTGTCGGGCACGATCTCATGGTTCGAAAGGCTGGAGCCTTCCTCGGTGTGAAGGTACAGATCGTCGCCGTACATCGTCATGGAATAGAAGCCTAATTGCGGATTGGTCATGCCCGGTATCGGGTAAGTCGCGGCATAGCAGATGTCTTTCTTGACCTTGTACGACTTGAAGGAATACCAGGCGTGTTGGTCGGGCAATAGTCCGGTAGCCACGGCAGCCCCCACATTGATGTCATCTTGAGAGATAGTGCCGCGAGCGCCCATGGTTTTGCTTACCCCACGGGTATCGGCCGTCTTCACGTAGTGCGCTTTGATTTGCTTGAGCTGCTCCTGATTCCAGTCAATAGCCTTGAAGGCTTTCGGTGTGTAACCGGACGGAAAGCTAACCTTGTACTCATCTTGGATGGCATTGGCCTTGGCAACATCTGCGGGGTCATTCGGATTCACTTGAGTACGGATATTGACCACCACGAAGTTGGTGACGGTCTTGGGATCGATAACGTATTCACCGCCACCGTAATAGACGTTGTCGGTGACATGATCATGCTGCATGAGGTGAACCGAGGTGTAACGTCCGTCGCCTTTGGGTACATGGATGGTGGCACCGTGCGACGCGTCAATAATGGCGAATGAATACAAAGTATCGCGATTCATCAATACGGCTGGCTGCTTATCGAGCTCCATCGGTTTACGGTGATTGTAAAATTTGTTGGTCGCTCCGAGCTTCACTTCATTTTGCATGGACTCATCCAGCACCGCGAAAGCGAAGTTTTCTGGGGTTACAGCAACGTTCTTTTCGTTAACAAGCGTCGACTCAAGTTTTCGGGCCGCGTCCAGGCTGAGCAGGGGCGTTTTTTCGTCGGCCTGCGCAACATGAACACTCGTTGCCAGTAAGCTCAACAGGAAAGCAGTGGGTGCCAGTACATTCATCGAACATCGCTCCTTGCAAAAATTCAGATACAACATTGATCAAGCAGCGCCATTGGCTGATCAACGTCGCCCCCCCATGAAACAGAAAAAGTCCCATTGCTCGGGACAGCAATTGGAAAGCGTAGGCAACTGTTACCAATACGCAATTTTTGGTTGGCCTTTTGACATTCGATAGACGGCTTTGGGGCGATTTCGGCTGGTGACGACAGGCAGCGATTGGCCGATTCTGTTGAAAAAGTCGGCCATGGTTTTTTCGGCAGAAAAGTACGCGCGTGTGATTGAAATTTTTACTTTGAGCAGAGGAGTCGGGGCCCAGATTTCGCGTAGCGACGTGCATAAAAGGCGTTTCCAGCGGTCAGCAGGGGACCCGTCTGGAGAAACCGACTTTTTCAACAGAATCGACCCAAAGCCGCCGTTCGAATCGGTTGCCCGCCCCATGAAAAAACCTGCAGCACGCGGTCACTCATAGGGGATTGGTCTGTATGTGAAGCTGCGCCGCTGTCATTCAGCGGGCAGCTTCGCAGAGGGCTACTTGACTTTTTCCAGATCTCCCGGCTTCCAACTGCCGTCTATGGCCGGCTTGGCTGGCGCATAGAGCCGCAGGATACTGAAAAAGCCCCGGCCCGGCGCCGTAGCCAGCCAGTTTTTTTCATGCCCTACTGGCGCTTTGGGGCCGATGTACAAATCGGTACTGCCGTCCGGGTTCTGCACTGGTTTGTCCAGTTTACCCAGGGATGGGAAAGGTTGGCCGTTGGCCAGGCCCGAAGCATTCTCCGCTTCATAGAGCGTCACTGACCAGAACAGCTCAGCGGGAATATTCGCCGGCAAGTTCACTTTGTAACTCTGGTCTCCATTGAGCTGGTCGCCGTCTGCATCCTCAAAGGCCATCATGTAGAACGCGCCCTTGCCGGGGGTCATTGAGACCATGCCTGGGCTGATGGAGTAGTAGTCAGTGAAAAACCAGGTGCGCACGTCCAGGTGGCGGTAGTCACCCTGTTTGGCCTGGAAGGTGAGGTCCAGAGGTGCGTTGGGCCAGCGCGAGGTGAGGTTATTGACCGGGTTCAACCATTTTCGATCCTTGTACACATGGAAATCAGCCTTGCCCACGCCTGGCTGGAAGCCGATAGCACGGCTGGTCTTATAACCAGCTTTGGCAGCGGCATCGAGCAACTCGCGGGTGCGTGCTTCAGGTGCAAACGGCTGGTTGGCGACGATTCCGATACCGGCCAGCATGCCCAGCCAGTCGGGACTGGCCAAATTCAATCCCTCGTCGTCAACGATCTGCTTGAGTTGTTCGAAAGCGCTGAAGTCGCTGTGCGGGAGCATGTTCAGATCACGACCCGAGCCATCCGGAAATTGCATCGGTTTGGCGCTCTCCTTCTGGCCCAGCGGATAAATCCGTGATTGCTTGAGTAACGCTACGGCGGGGCTGGTATCGGCCGGGTCGGTGTAGAAAGAACGCAGGAAAATAAACACGTTATTGGTAGTGGATCGGTAAACGTAATACCCTTTCGGTACTTCTTTTTTGTAGCCCGGAGGCAGGATCAGAAATTTGCCGCCGGCGCCTTTGTCCGGCCCTGGCAGACCGACATCGCCCGCATAATCGAGACCGTCCACCGGCATCGGCCGTTGCCAGAAGTCCAACAGGATGCCCTGCAATTTGGCCGGAGCCTCGAACACCAAAGGGCCTGTCTTGGCGAGGTTTTCGAATACCATGCCGTAGATCAAATCGGAATTGGGAGTAGTGATCTTGGTCTTGGCATCCAGACGTTTTGCCCAGATCGGCATAACGTTATAGCCGGTGCCAAAGGCCTGAGCCGCACCATCGCGCATGCCGGCGGTGTTCAGCAGCGGCATGGCCCAGAGATAGGTCTGCATGGCGCGCTGGAAAGTGAGTTCGTCCATCAGGGTTTGGGTGGTCGCTGCGGTAGGACGACTATTTTCCGTCGGCAGGTTTACCAGGTCCTGATAATGGTCGGTTTGGGCAAACGACATCGTCGAACTCGCTGCCAAGGCCACGACGGTGGCGAGAGCAGAAAGTGATTTCATTGCATACATCCGTGTTTACTCCTCGAAAGACAGGCGGCGTCACTCAAATTTGCTTAACGAAACCGCGACAGTTGATGGCTGAGTAAAGTCCACAGCCACGAGGGGTGCAAACGCACAAGCGGATTCGCTGTATCGAAGTCTCTGCTTGTGGGTCAGACGTATTCAGTTTGTGGCGAAGAGTCATCCGCTGATAGAAGTCCTTATAAGCGCTCTGTAAATGACTCAATTCAGGCTCTTTATTCAGCGCTGGCTTGCCCGCCTTCCTTGTAATATCACGCTCAGCATCTAGACTCCCGAGCACATAAATGAGGAGCACGGATGCTGAAAGAAAGCCTCTATAGATGGCCTTGCAGCAATCCGACGCTTCGATTGAAAACGCTTCCATGCAAGGACACCAAAGATGAGTCACGCGTTAAAGAAACTTTCAGTCGCCATGGCGCTGACCGCCTCGACGTTGGCCATCGCGCTATGCTTCACGCCAATGGTGAGTGCGGAGGAACAGGCGCCTTCTTCTGCGCTGCTCAAACAGCTCAACAATGGCAACTGGCTCGATCCGAAGGAGGCCGAATCCCTGCGTGACGAGCTGTACTACCAGCGCGCAATTCACGCTTACATGACCATGCTGCCGGCACTCAATGTCATTGGCTTGCGTGATGGATCGGAGAAAGCGTTCGGAAGCGGCTACAACGTGCTGCCGATCTGGAAGCAGCGTATGGATTCACGCGCCATGGTGCCGACGCCTAATGCTGACGTGATCTATTCCATGAGTTATCTGGATCTGAAGAAAACCGGGCCGCTAGTGGTCAAGGCGCCACCTAACGTTATTGGCATGTTCAGGACTTCTTCCAGCGAACGCTCACCGATGTCGGTGCCGTGGGGCCAGACCGCGCGCGAGGCGGCCTGTATCTGATATTGCCACCGGACTACACCGGGCCTGTGCCAGCCAGCTATTTTGCCGTCAAATCGCGCACCTATAACGTGTTTCTGTTCTTCCGCACCGTCATGGCCAAGGGCGAGGGCAAGCCTGATCCGGCGCCGGCGGTCAAGTCTGCGGAGACTACCCGTGTCTATCCTTTGTGGGCGACGGAGAAAGACGTCAAACCCATGGAGTTTCCGGACGCTAGCGGCAAGGCCTTGAACATGATGTATCCGACGGACAACGAGTATTGGACCAAGTTGAAGGCGTTTGTCGACTACGAACCGGTAGAAGCGATTGACCCGGAACTGCGCGGGGTGCTGGCGTCTATCGGTATCATCAAGGGCGAGCCGTTCAAACCCACCGAGCAGCAGCAGGCCCTTCTGAAGAAGGCGGTCGAGATGGCGCCTCGAATGATCCTCGCTAACCGCCAGTTGGGGCGCGAGGACAAACGTAATCTCTACTATGCGGATCGCCAGTACGAGAACACCTGGGCGGGTGGCACGGCGGAGTGGATGCAAGACAGTTACCTGGACGTGAACCAGCGCGCCAACTTCTTCCAGTTCGCCTATTCATCGGCACCAGCAATGGTGATGCACACCACGGGTGCAGGTTCCAAGTATCCGTTTACCGCGCGCGACAAAGACGGGAAATACCTCGAAGGTGGCGGCACCTACAAACTGCGTCTGCCGCCGAACGCTCCGGCAGCGTTGTTCTGGGCTGTTACGGCCTACAACATCACCGACGGCACCATGCCGCAAACCAAGCAACTGATGCCCTCCACCAACGGTTATTACGACATTCCCAAGCAGTCGGACGGCTCCATCGAAATCTGGTTCGGGCCGGACAAACCTGCTGATGTCGCGGACTCCGCGTTCATCCAGACCATCCCCGGTCGCAATTTCCTGGTTGCCTTACGCCTCTATGGCGCGGAGGACGCGTTTTATGACCAAACCTGGAAGCCGGATGACGTGGTCAAGGTGAAGTAACTAGATGAAGTCAGCCTTAACTGTGCTGGTGGGAAAAGGTCCCGCCAGCGCATGGTTTCCCTTCATGTCGATGTCCGCTTTTGGCCGTTCCCTGCCGGTCATGGCTACAAAACCTGCTGGTTAGATCCGACGTAATCGGTGGTCAAATGCAGTGCAATTTCTCGCCTGACGACCGATCCATTACTGCCCACGCCAAAAACCCTTCCTGCACTTGTACACAGGAAGGGTTTTTTGTTTGCGGTGGATCAGTCTTTGGCCTGGCTCAGCTTGGTGTACAGCTCGGTCGGGACTTTCTTGCCGTTGGTGGTGAATTGATTGGTGCGGTACTTGTACACCTCCCCTTCGGACAGGAAGCCGTCGCCATTGGTGTCGATCGCCTTGAATTCCTCGGCGCCGTTCGGGGCGACTGCCAGCAGTTCCTTGAGCGAGACACGGCCGTCATGGTCGGCGTCGGTGGCGGCGAAGGATGCATCGCCGCATTTGCCTTCACCGCATTTGCCTTCGGCCTGGGTCTTTTGCGCGCTGGCTTCAGCACCGCACTTGCCTTCGCCACACTTGCCTTCGCTGGTCTTTTCAGCGGTAGCCAATTGATAGCCTTGAGGCAGGGCTTCGGCGGAAAACGCCGACGACGCGAAGTTGATACCGCCGACCAGGGCAACAGCGAGCAGGCCAATGCGGGTTTTGTTCGAGTGGATACGGGACATGGTAATACTCCGGATATTTTGCGTGGCGTGACCACTCTGGGTCGTGCCACAAGGGTTAATACACTGGGTTGCGAGTGGCTGTGGGCTTCTCGCTTTGGCAGGTCTATTTGGCCCCAGCGGTGTATCCCGGGTGTATCCGTGAAGTGTGGGTTTTGTAGGGTTGTATGCGGATCGGGTGGGTTGATACAGGGCGATACATGAAGGCCGCTGTTGTGTGGATTTTGTGGCGAGGGGGCTTGCCCCCGTTGGACTGCGCAGC
The DNA here is from genome assembly GCF_049132105.1 of Pseudomonas sp. NFX15. Taxonomy (NCBI): domain Bacteria; kingdom Pseudomonadati; phylum Pseudomonadota; class Gammaproteobacteria; order Pseudomonadales; family Pseudomonadaceae; genus Pseudomonas; species Pseudomonas sp. NFX15. The sequence goes on along the minus strand of NZ_JAFMPV010000006.1, from coordinate 114,753 downwards.
TGGCCCTGGTTCTTTGGGGCCGCTTTGCGACCCAACGGGGGCGAGCCCCCTCGCCACAGAAAGCTCCCTCGCCACAAGGGGTTCGGTGTCAGGCAGATACCTGAGCCTCAAGAGCGCGTGTTTAAAAGGGTTGTGGGTTATTTCCTGAAAGCTACGACACCTTGCGTCGTTGCCTACGGTTACGCCAGAATCTGCCGGCTTGTGCGCCTAGGGGCCAGGTTCTATCGTTCGCCTGTCGCTGCCAAATCAGCGACCGGGACTGGAAACCCCGAATTGAAAATGGCGCAAGTGTGCACTCCGTTATGGCGGCTGTGCGCGGGAGACCTTTGGGTCTACCGGGTTGCCGTTTCCCCGGGTTTCCAGCCTGCGTACAGCTGCCACCTCTTCGCCTGGAAACGAACGTGGCAGCTTCAATCATGAAGCGGAGATAGCCATGTTCAAGGTCACACCCAACCCGCCGGACACCGATCCGACCTCCCCGTACGAACCCGATTCAAACAAGCTCAATGAAGCCGCCGAGCGGGCGCTCGCCTTTCACTTCCCCTCGCCCGCGGACATCAAGGCCGCGCCTCATTCACCCAGCACGCTGTTCACCGTAGACCCACAGGCCACGACCGAAACCTTGATGGTTTACCTGGTCGAGACGTTGGCTTCGGTGGATGTGATGGTGCATCAGTTGGTGGATCATCTGGACGGTGGGTCACGAAATGCCCTGCTGGGGATTTCCAACAGCGTGATGTTGGCGGAGATCACCGCGAACCGGGTGCTGGATCAAATCGATCCGCCTGAATAAACACCAACACCTGTGCCTGACGGCTCTTGTGGTGAGGGGGCTTGCCCCCGTTGGACTGCGCAGCTGGCCCTGGTTCTTTGGGGCCGCTTTGCGACCCAACGGGGGCAAGCCCCCTCGCCACAACAAGCTCACTCACCAAAAATGAGTCGGTGTCAGGAAATATCCAGCAAAGCCTTAAGCCTCAAGTATTCGCCATTGATGGACGACGTAGTCCTTACCACTCAAGGAGCGTCAGATATGGATTGCAAGCATGTGGCAACGGGTTTCGGTTTGATCTTCGCACTCAATGGTGTGTGCCTGGCGACGGGTTCCATTGCGTTTGAGGGCCGTATTGTCGAGCCGGGCTGTCAGTCGGGTATGGGGTCGGATGCAAGGTTGGCGTTGTACGCCTGCCCTGCGCACAGTCGCGGGATGGGTGTTGAGGTGAAGGCCGTTATGGCGACGACAGGTGGCCGTGCTGTCAACGTAAAGTTGCTCGCGGACAGTGATCGGGAGGGCCGGTATTTCGACCGGCAGTTTGTATTGGTCGATGAGGCGGGTGTGCCGATTCGTGCTGGCCATTATCGGGTGACTCTGAGCATGCCTTGATGGGACAGTGATCCAGGTTTGATGTTGGCTGGGCTTTCGCCTTCGCGAGCTGGCTCGCTCCCACCCATTGACCGTCGCCGGGCCTGGATTTTTTGGGCACCGAAATCCTAGTGGGAGCGAGTCTGCTCGCGAAGCGGCCGGTACATCCAACATTCCGGTTTCACGCTTAGTTGGGGTCGAGCAAGCCGCCGCTCCAGTTGCGCGACACCCGGCTGCCGGTGAATTTCGCCACGCCCATGCCCTGGGCGATCAACCGGTCGCGGTAGCGCGTAACCAGGCGCCCGGCCTGTTCGGCATGCAGCACCACTTCGCTGGACGGATCGCCCGGGGTCCTCAGAATCCGCGCAAAGCGCTGGCCTTGCTCGACGAAATCCCCCAGCTCTTTTTCGAAGACCAGCACGCCGGGTTGGGGTGCGAGGATGGTTTCCATGTGGCCCATTTCCACGGCCTCGACGGGCCAGTCGGCGCAGGGCTTTTGCTCGTCAATGACGCCGCAGCCGCACAGCCAGTTGTACAGTCCTTCGGCATCCGACTCGGCGAAGTGGTCGTTGACATCGCCCTGCCCGCGCAACTCCAGGGTCGCGGCCATGCGATGCTCGGTAACGCCTTCGCGCAGCCACGGGGCAATGATGGTTTCTTCGAAGGAGCCATCGCCGCCCTCATCCCAGATGATCGCTACGTGCATCTTCATCGCCGCCGCCAAGGCGCGGCCACGGGGCCAGAAGCTGCGGTGCACGTATAAGTACGGCAGGGCTTCGTCGTCGGTGTGCAGGTCAAGCATCACGTCGGCGGTTGCGGCCAGTTGCACCAGTTTTTTCTGCCATTGCTGGACGTTGGTCGAGGTCCGTTGCATGGCCGCGGACTGATCGAACCCACGGTTGAAGTTTTGCCCGGTGGCGTCGTGATAACGGCCGAGTATCCGCCCCTGGCGGAACTGCCCGATGCCCAGCGGGTTGGCCTGGGGCACCACCGTTACCTGGCCCTTGAGCCGGCCCTGGGCGTGGGCGGTATGCAGGCGTTGCATCAGCAGGTGCAGGACCAGCATCCCGGCGATTTCATCGGCATGCACCCCGGCCTGCAAGTGCACGTTCGGCCCGCTAGCATCGCCCGAATAACGCCAGGCCCCGACCCGTACGGCTTCGCCGTTGTTATTGCAAACACTGAACGAAACGTCCTGCACCATGGGTTTGTCCTCCCGTCATGTCTGTTGAAAAAGGCTGTTTTGCGATGGTGATTGAACAGACGTTCAACTAAGCTCGACGACGTGTAACTGCATCCAAGGACAGTGTCGTGACCACCCTCCCTACGAAGAATCGCCGCGCCGAAGCCGATGACCGTCGCGAAATGCTGGTGGCGGCGACCCTGCGTTGTCTGAGCCGCGACGGTCACGCCGGCATCTCTGTGCGGCGCATCGCCACCGAGGCCGGTGTGTCGGTCGGCCTGCTCAATCACCACTTCGGCAGCATCGATGCCCTGATCGCCGACACTTACCAGAAACTCGCCATCGAACTGACCACCGCCCTGCACCACGAAATCGAACAGGCCGGCACGCCCGCGCAGAAGATGGACGCGTTTCTCGTCGGCTCGTTTTCGCCACGGGTCATGGACCCGAACCTGCTCGGTGTGTGGGTGGTGTTCTGGAGCCTGATCCGCCACTCCGACCACGTCAGTCAGTCCCACGAAAAAAGCTACCGCGCCTACATCGATTTGCTTCGTCAATTACTCGACGATCTGGCCACCAGTGAGGGCTTCGTGATTCACGACCCGCGCCTGGCGGCCATCGGGCTATCGGCGATGCTCGATGGACTCTGGCTCGAGTGGTGTTTGAACCCCGAGACCTTCAGCGCCGCCAACGGACTGCACATCTGCCGATGTTGGATAAAGGGGCTGCGACACGGAGCATTCAGCACCGACGACGTCCTGTGAGGCGTGCCGGCCAAAGATCATCGCCAGGGTGCCGCTGACCGCGATCAGCCCGGCGCCGATCATCAGCGAGGTGTCCATCAATGTGTCCCAGACCAGGCTCGACAAGGCGAACGCCCAGATCAGCCCGGTGTATTCGAACGGTGCGAGCAAGGTCGCGGTGGCGCGGCGGAAACTGGCGAACAACAGGAACTGACCGATGCCGCCCACCAGCCCTGCGCCGAGCATGCCCAGCCAGGCTGGCGTTGGCGCGGGGGTATACATCCACGGCAGCGCCACCGCCATGCAAATCACGAACACCACGTTGGTGATCAGCATCTGCTCCAGCACCGAAGTCTGGTCGTCCACCTGGCGCAACTGGATGTAGGTGAACGCCCAGCACACGGCCGCCAGCAGCGTGAGCACAATCGGCAACGGTTCGGTCATGTTGTCGGGACGACAGGCAATGATCACGCCGACAAAACCGATGATCAGGCTGAACCACTGCCAACGGCTGGCGCGTTCCTTGAGGATCACCGCCGCGAGCACCGTGACCATGATCGGCGCGGAAAAATACAGGGTGGTCATCTCGGCCAAGGTCAGGTCGCGGGCCGCCGTGTAGTACAGCACCCAGGCGACAATCGACAGCAAGCCGCGCACCACCAGCAGGCGTCGACTCGGTGAATGCCAGGCCTGCCGGACGAGGCGCATGCGCCCCGCCAGCACCACCGCCACGACCACCACGGCGGCGCGCCAGAACAGGATGGTGACCACCGAGTAATCGGCCACCAGCCATTTGATCACCGCGTCCTGCAACGCCAGAAACGCGTAGCCCAAGGTGCACAGGCCAATGCCCTGCAGCGAGCGGTCAACCGTCAGCGAACTCATCAGGCCGACCTGCGCACGGGCGTTCCCCGGCGTTCGGCAAAGGCAAACAGGGCTTCGATAAGAAACGTCAGGCAGACATACACACCCGCCACCAGCAACAGCGGTTCATACACTTGCAACGTCTGTGCGCGTACCACATTGGCGGCGCCGAGCAGGTCGATCACGGCGATGGTCGAGGCCAGCGCCGTGGATTTGAGCAGCATCACGGTTTCCCCGGCCAGGGTTGGCAACAGCAGGCGCATCGCCCGCGGCAAACGTACCCGCAGCAAGGACTGGCGCGCCGTCATGCCAAACGCCGAGGCCGCTTCCATCTCGCCTTTGGGCACCGCCAGCAGGCCACCGCGAATCACTTCGCCGACATAGGCGCCGACCGATACCACCAAAGCGAACACGATGTACCAGTAGCCGTCGCGCAGGTACGGCCAGAGGAAGCTGCCGCGAATAAGCGGGAACTGGGCAAACAGGCTGCCCAGGCCGTAGTAGAAGATGTAGATCTGGATCAGCAACGGCGTACCGCGGGTTACGCTGGTATAGAGCAGGCTGACCTTGGCGATCACCTTGTTCTTCGAGATCCGCGCCAACGCCACCAGCACCGCCAGCACAAAACCGAGCACGCTGGAGATCAGCAGGATCGCAATAGTGGTTTGCAACCCTCGGCCCAACAGCGCCGCGTATTCAACTATCCACGCAGGAATCATTTCATTCACTCCGCCAAAGGCATCCAGCGACGGATGCGTCGCTCAAGCCGGCCCGACAGGTAGTTCGACGCCAACGTCACCGCGTAATACAGCGCGGCGGCCGTGAGGTAGAACAACAGATAGTGACGCGTCGAACCCGCGCCTTGCTTGGCGGTGTACAGCAGCTCGTTGGTGCCGACCACGCTGATCAACGCGCTGTCCTTGATCAGGTTGATCCACAGGTTGGCCATCCCGGCCATGGCGTAGGGCGCCATGATCGGCAACGTGACGCGCCGGAACAAGCCAAAGCCATTGAGGCCGAACGCCTTGGCGGCTTCGATCTGGCCGAACGGAATCGCCAGGATGGCCGCGCGGAAAATCTCCGAGGCGTAGGCGCCCTGCACCAGGCCCAGCACGACGATGGCCGCTAGCGGACCGCTGACATCCATCACGCCGTAACCGAGTTTTGCCATCAACGAGTTGAGCAGCATGGAGCCGACGTAGTACAGCAACAGGATCAGCAGCAATTCCGGCACTGCCCGGAACAACGTGGTGTAGCCGCGCATCAGCGCCGCAATCGGCTTCGGCGCGCTGAGCTTGAGGCACGCCACCACCAGCCCGATAGCCAGCCCGAGCACAAAGGCCCCGGCGGAAATCTGCAGGGTCATCCAGAGCCCCTTCAACAGCGCGCTGCCCCACCCCTGCTCGGTGAAATTGATCAGATCGAACATTGCCGACATTTCAACCCCCAGTAACGACCATCGAAATACTGCCAAACCCTTGTAGGAGCCGGCTTGCCAGCGAAGCTTTTGGCGGCCTCAAGGCCCCCTTCGCCAGCATGCCGGCTCCACAGAACGCACCGCCCCTGTAGGAGCTGGCTTGCCAGCGAAGCTTCTGGCGGCCTCAAGGGCCCCTTCGCCGGCAAGCCGGCTCCTACAGGGTTGAGTGTCGCGATTTGACGAGGTGTCAGAACGCCGGCTTCACGCTGGTACCGAAGTAGCTCTGGGAGAGGTCGTCGTAGTCTTTGCTGGCGAGCAGTTCCTGGATCGCCTTGTCGAGCTTGGCCTTGAGTTCGGTGTCGTCCTTGCGCATACCGGCGCCGACACCTTTGCCGAAGATCGGGTCGTACGGCACGGTGCCGAGGTAGGCTAGGTCCTTGGCGTCCGGGGTCTTGACGAACGAAGCCATGGCAGTGCCGTCGGCCATCATCAGGTCGATGCGCCCGGCAATCAGGTCGGCGTTGGCCGAGTCCTGGGTGTCGTAGTACTTAACGTCGGCAATTTTTTCGTAGTAGGTCTTCAGGTAGCTGGCGCTGACGGTGGAGTTCTGCACGCCGATGATCTTGCCCTTGAGGTCGTCCGGGTACTTCTTGACCGAGGCTTCTTTAGGGCCGACAACCGCAATCGCCGAGTCGTAGTAGGCCTTGCTGAAGGCGATCTGTTTTTCGCGTTCTTCGGTCACCGACATCGAGGAGAAAATCACGTCGATCTTCTTCGCCAGCAGCGACGGAATGATGCCGTCCCACGCCACTTCCTTGATCTCACAATCGGCTTTCATTTCGCTGCACAGCTTGTGGATCAAGTCGACTTCAAAGCCCTTCCATTCACCGTTGGCCTGCTTCTCGGTGTACGGCGGATAGGGTTCGGCCGCCACCGCAAAGCGGATCGGCTGCGCCTGTGCTGCACTCATCCCGGCCAGCATCACGCACGCCGCGCCCGTCAACCAGTTTGCCAAACGTCGATTTCCCATGGTGTTTCCCCGTCTTTTTATGATTTTTCAGCGAGTCTGATGAGCGTTGACGAATTGTCGGCAACGCTCGCTGCGTGGGTGTACAAACACTTCGTCCGGCGAACCGGTTTCCTCGATCAGCCCTTGATGCAAAAAGGCGACTTTGGAAGAGACATCGCGTGCGAAAGCCATTTCATGAGTCACCAGGATCATGGTCCGGCCTTCTTCGGCGAGGGAGCGGATCACCCGCAGCACTTCGCCGACCAGTTCCGGGTCGAGTGCCGAGGTGGGTTCATCGAACAGCATGACCTTGGGCCGCATGGCCAGGGCCCGGGCAATCGCTACCCGTTGTTGCTGCCCCCCGGAAAGAAACGCCGGGTACTCGTTGCGCTTGGCCGCCAGGCCCACGCGTTCGAGCAACGCTTCGGCCCGTTCAGTGGCCTGCGCACGGCTTTCACGCAAGACCTGGGTGGGCGCTTCGATGAGGTTTTCCAGCACCGTGCGATGGGGCCAGAGGTTGAAGTTCTGGAACACCATGCCCAGGCTCGAGCGGATACGCACCAGCTGTTTGGCGTCGGACACCAGCGGAGCGCCCGGGCGATTCTGGTTAAGGTGAATACTTTCGCCGTCCACCAGGATGCGCCCCTGGTCCGGCACTTCGAGCATGTTGATGCAGCGCAACAAGGTACTTTTGCCCGAGCCGCTGGCGCCGATCAGGGAGATCACCTCACCTTCGCGGGCGGTCAGGGAAACGCCCTTGAGCACTTCGATATTGCCGAAGCGTTTGTGCAGGCGATCGACCTCGATCATGGTCTTGACCGCCGCCGGTTCAAGGGTGGCGGTGCTGGTCACACGGCCGATCACCGGCCTGGGCGCTTCGCCGTTGAGCACCCGGACAAAATCACGAATACGCTTGCAGGCGTGGCCGAGTCGCTCTTCGCTGAGGGTGAAGGAGATCCGCACAAAGCCCTGCGCCGACTCGCCGAAGGCCGCGGCATCGAGTACCGAGACACCGGCTTCGCGCAGCAGGCGCCAGGCGAATTCCAGCGAGGTCAGGCCAGTGCCGCGCACGTCCACCAGCACGAACATGCCGGCATCGGGGTTGAGCACGCTGATGCCCGGGCAATCGGCCAGGCCGGCCACCACCAGGTCACGACGGCAGCGATAGATCTCGCGCATGCCGTGGGTGACTTCATCAAAGGATTGCACAGCCTTGAGCGCGGCTTCCATGACAAACCCGGGCAAGCCGTAGAGCATGCTCAGCACCAGGGTTTCGACGTGATTGACCAAGGCCTGGTCGGCGACGATCCAGCCGATACGCCAGCCAGTCATGGCATGGGATTTGGACAGGCTACCGATCACCACGCAGCGTTCGGCCATGCCCGGCAACGCGGCCAGGCTCAGGTGTTCGCGCTCATAGGCGAGGCTCTCGTAGACCTCGTCCACCACCACCCACAGGTCATGGGCGATGGCGAGGTCGGCAATGGCTTGCAGCTCTTCGCGGTTGAGCACCACCCCCGTTGGGTTGTTCGGGTTGGAGAAAAAAATCGCCCGGGTGCGCGGGGTGATGGCCTTGGCCAACACGGCGGCATCGAGGCGAAAACCTGAATCCGCCGCACAAGGCACCCGCACCAGCGTGGCGCCCGAGGCCTTGAGCGTGGCTTCGTAGGTGACGTACATCGGATCGAACGCAATCACTTCGTCGCCGGTACTGAGCAGGCACATCGAGGCGGCGAACAGCGCGTTCTGCGCCCCGGCCGCGACAATCACGTTGGCGGCTTGCAACTCACGGTCGAACGATTGGCTGTAGCGGCTGGCGATGGCTTCGCGCAAGGCCTGGCGGCCGGCGATTTCGGTGTAGTGGGTATCGCCTTCGCGCAGGGCGTGGATGGCGGCGTCGGTGATGAAGTCCGGGGTGGGGAAGTCCGGATCGCCGACGCTGAGGATGATCACGTCCTCGCCGTTGCGCTGGGCGGCGCTGGCCGCGTAGTGAATGTCCCAGGCGGCCACGCCTTGGCCGCTGATCCGTTCTACAAAGGGTGAAAACCGCATGCCAGTGCCTCGTTCGAATTGAAGAAACGCAAGCCCGCAACCAGCCGGGGGAAGGTGACCCCAACATAGTCGAGACTGAACAGTCGTTCAACAGAAAAAACACAAGGCTTCGTGTTCAGCGCAAACAGGTCGTTTTCACGACAGTCGCGCCGTTTTTCAGCACGACGCGATCAAGCGGAGTGAAACGATTTTGCTGACCGTTCCCATGATTAACGCGACGAGAATCAGCCCAGCGGCCGCCGCCAACGTCAGCTGCATCCCCTGCGCGATCGCTTGCGGTTGTGCTTGAAGGATATTGCTGCTGGCCGTGCCGAAGGCGAACACCGTGCCCATCACCGAAGCACCGGTGATCAGACCCAGGTTGCGCGACAGGCCGAGCAAGCCGGAAACCACGCCCCGTTGTTCCGGCGCAATGTCCAACATCACCGCGGTATTGTTCGCCGCCTGGAACAGCGCATAACCGCCCGTGATCACCACCAATGGCGCGAGGTAACCGAACACACCGACACTCATCGGCACGACGGGAAGCAGGGAGGCGCCGCCCAACATCACCACCAGCCCGACAATCGTCGAACGCTGCGCGCCCCATCGGTCCACCAGCCGCCCGGACGGCACCCCGGCCAATGCCGCCACCAGCGGACCGACCGACATCACCAGCCCGACACTCGCCGTGCTCAACCTCAGCGCACCCGACAGATAGAACGGGCCGACCACCAGCGTGGTCATGACGACCGTGGTCACCAGAGTGCTCATGGTCAGCCCGATGCTTAACTGCGCGTTGCGCAACATCGATAACTTGAGCAGCGGTGACGCGGCTGTCTGCTCGACGAACACAAAGAGCATCAAGCCGACCAGTGCGACCAGCAACAGCGCGGCATTGAGCGCGCCGAAGTCGCCGCGTCCCAGGGTCATTGCCAGCGCGTAGGCCAACAGCGTCAGGACCAGTACCAGCGTGCCGAGCGCGTCGAAGCCTGCTGGTTTGGCGGTCACTTCGCGACGATCCACCGGCAAAAAGCGCCATACCAGAACCATCGCCAAAACACCTAGTGGCACATTGAGCAAAAATATTGCCGGCCAGCCGACATGGGCAATCAACAGACCGCCAAGGGTTGGCCCCAATGACGTGCCCATTGCCGACATCGTGCCGAGCACGCCCATCGCGCTGCCCGTTTTTTCCTTGGACATGGCTCCGCTCACCAACGCCAGGGTCAGGGCCATCATCATCGCGGCTCCAATGCCTTGCAGGGCTCTGGCAGCGATCAATGTCCAAAGGTTCGGTGCCAGCGCGCAAAGGATTGAAGCGGCGGAAAAAATGGCAATACCGATCAACAGCAAGCGCCGTCGCCCGACGATATCGCCCAGCCGTCCGACGCTGACGATCAGCGTGGTGATGCTCATCAGATAGGCGAGCACCACCCACTGCACCGCCTGGAACGACGCTGAAAATGCCTCGGCCAAGGCCGGCAACCCGACGTTGGCAATGCTCGTGCCCAGGGATGACAGCAGTATGGATAACGACAGGCTGGCCAAGGCGCCCCGCCTCGATATGGAATTCATGTTCTCGCGACTCCGCAAATAGGTTGTCTCGAGACTAAGCCCGGCCATAACATGGCGGAAGACGCAGCGTTTGCACTTAATACATGCACTAAACGCCACATCATCCAAGAACCAGTGTGCGAGCCTGTGGCGAGGGGGCTTGCCCCCGTTGGGTTGCGAAGCAGCCCCAAAATCTCTGATGCACCAAAGATCTTGTGAGTGCTACGCACTCAAACGGGGGCAAGCCCCCTCGCCACAGCGCTCGCTCCTACAGGGATTGAGTCGATGCCCGATCTTAATTTGTTGATGACGCTCAATGTGCTGCTCGAAGAAGGCAGCGTCGCCCGCGCCGCGCAGCGTTTGCGCCTGAGCCCGTCGGCCATGAGCCGGGCGTTGGCGCGATTGCGCGAAACCACCGGCGATCCGCTGCTGGTGCGCGCCGGTCGCGGGCTGGTGCCCACGCCTCGGGCGCTGGAATTGCGCGAACGAGTCGCCTTGCTCGTGCAGGATGCCGAAGCGGTCCTGCGCCCCGCCGAGGCTCTGGACCTCGATCAGCTGGTGCGCACATTCACCCTTCGCACCCGTGACGGCTTTGTGGAAAATTTCGGGCCGTCATTGATTGCTCGCCTCAATGCGCAGGCGCCGGGCGTCCGGTTGAATTTCGTGCAGAAAGTGAACAAGGACAGCACCCTGCTGCGCGAAGGCTCCGTGGACCTGGAAACCGGTGTGATTGGCGAAGCCACCCGCCCGGAAGTGCGGACCCGCCGGCTGTTTCGCGACCGTTTCATTGGCGTTATACGCAAGGGGCATCCGCTGACGCGAGGCGAGATGACGCCCGCGCGGTATGCCGAGGCGCGGCACATCCTGGTCTCGCGCCGGGGCCACGAAAAAGGCGTCATGGACGACGCCTTGAATGAACTGGGATTGCAGCGCGAGATCGTCACGATTGTCGCCGGTTTCTCGTCGGCAATTGCCTTGGCGCGTGCTTCGGACCTGGTCGCCAGCGTGCCGGAGCGGCACGTCGGCAACCTGTGCCAGGGCATGCACCGCTTTGCCCTGCCGTTCCCGACGCCGCCGATCACCGTGTCGATGCTGTGGCACCCGCGCATGGACGCCGACCCGGCGCATCGCTGGTTGCGCGAATGTGTGTGGGAGGTTTGCAGCCAGGCATAAACCGACCGCCCTCGCCTACTCCTTGAGGATCAGCAGCGCCTCGCCTTTTTTCACGATGTAGGTCGCCAGCTCCGACGCCTTGCCCGGCCCCACGTTCTTCGCCACATGGGCGACGCCTTCGGGGATGTACAACGAATCGCCGGCCTTGAGCGTCACCGGCGCCTGCCCTTCCAATTGGTATTCAAAGGTCCCGCTGATCACGTGCGCCAGTTCTATACCGGGGTGAGCATGTTTGGGCGAAGCCACGCCTGGATCGAAATCCACCAGCACTTGCAGGACTTCGCGATCGGCGGCGCCCAGGTCTTCGTCGACCAGGTCGGTTCGATGCAGGCCCTGCTGCCAGCTTTTCATCGCCGGAGCCGGCGGTGCGTCCTGGGCTTGAGAGACTGTGGCAAGGGAGCTTGCTTCCTCGCCACAGTTATCAATGGCTCGCTCAGTTGTTTTTCACCAACCGGGTATCGCCGCTGTCCCAACCACCGCCCAAGGATTTGTAGATCGCGACAATGGCGCGGTACTGATCGGTCTCACCCAGTGCCTGGGCATCCTCGGCGTTCAGGCGCTCGCGTTGGGCGTCCAGCAACACCAGATAATCGACCACCCCTTCCTTGTACTGGGTGGCTGCCAGATCGGCCGCCGCGCGACTCGACTCGCTTTGCTTGATCAGCGACAGCAAGCGTTGCTGGCGTTTGCCATAGTCGCTGAAGGCGTTTTCCGACTCTTCCAGCGCGAGCAGCACTTGCTGCTCATAGGTCGCCAATGCACCCTCGGCTTCGGCGTTGGCGCCACGGATACGTGCCCGCACGCTGCCCAGGTCGAACGCGGCCCAGGTGATACTCGGCCCCAGGCTCCAGGCGCGGGCGGCACTGGAACCGATCTGCGAACCACGCCCTGCCGTGAAGCCCAGGAACCCACTCAGGCTCACCCGTGGAAACAGGTCGGCGGTGGCCACGCCGACATCAGCCGTTGAAGCTGCCAACCGGCGTTCTGCGGCCAGCACGTCGGGGCGCCTGCGCAGCAGTTCGCCGGGGTCGCCGATCGGCAGTGCCTTGGCGATGGCCGGCAAGTCCTTCGGCCCCAGATCGATGCTCAGCCTGTCCGAGCGCTCGCCCAGCAGCGTGGCGATACGGTTTTTGTGATGCACTTGCTCTGCTTGCAGTTGCGGCACGCTGGCCTCGACCGCCGCCAGTCGCGCGTCGGCCCGCACCACATCGAGTTCGTTGCCCACGCCCGCGTCCCGCAGGCTAACCGTCACAGCGCGTGATTCGGTTTGGTTCTTAAGGTTGGCCAAGGCGATTTTTTCCCGCAGCTGCGCGCCACGCAGTTGACCGTAGGCATCCACCAACTCGGCGATCATGCTCACGCGCAGTTGATACAGGTCCGCCGCCGCGGCGCCTTCCCGGGCGTCGCTGGATTCCAGCTCACGCTGGATGCGCCCGAACAGGTCGATCTCCCAGGCCATGTCCAGGCCCAGATCGTAGCGCTCGGTATTGACCCGATTCTCGGTCAGGCCAGGCACTTGAGACTTGCCCTGCTGGCTGCTGACACGGCTGGTGACCACCGGCAGATTGTCGTTGCTGACGTCATCGCGAATGGCTCGGGCGGCTTTCCAGCGGGCAAACACCACGCGTAGATCGCGGTTGCCATTGAGCGCCTTGCCGACCAGTTGATTCAGCGTGGGGTCGTCGAACTGCTGCCACCACACCGTTTCGAAACGCGTTTGATCGTAGTTCACGCCTTGGGCCGAAACGACATGGGCCGGCGCCGTGTCGGGTGTTTTGTAATCCGGCCCGACGGTGCAGGCGGCCAGTGCCGCGACCAGGAGGCTGGGCAAAAACAGCTTGAAAGCGTTCATCAATGTGCCTCCGATTCAACTACGTTCAGCGAGTGGGCTCTGGCGGCTTTGCGCGCGGTTTTACGTTCGATGTAGTGGCGGATCAGGACGTAGAACACCGGTGTCAGCAGCAACCCGAAGAACGTCACGCCGAGCATTCCGGAGAACACGGCGATGCCCATGGCGCGGCGCATTTCCGAACCCGCGCCCGTGGAAGTCACCAGCGGCACCACACCCATGATGAAAGCGAAGGAAGTCATCAGGATCGGGCGCAGACGCTGCCGGCAGGCTTCGAGCACGGCATCGAGCGGCGACAGGCCCTGTTCCTGTTTGTCCTTGGCAAACTCGACGATCAGGATCGCGTTCTTGCACGCCAGGCCGACCAAGACGATCAAGCCGATCTGGGTGAAGATGTTGTTGTCGCCCTTGGAAATGACCACCCCGGCGATCGCCGACAGCAAGGTCATCGGGACGATCAGGATCACCGCCAGTGGCAGGCTCCAGCTTTCATACAGGGCCGCCAGCACCAGGAACGCCAACAGGACGCAGAGCGGGAACACCAGCAATGCGGTGTTGCCGGAGAGGATCTGTTGGTAGGTCAGGTCGGTCCACTCATAGGTCATGCCGTTGGGCAGCTCTTGTTTCAACAGTTTTTCGATCGCCGCCTGCGCCTGGCCGGAGCTGTAGCCTGGGGCCGCGCTGCCGTTGATTTCGGCGGTGACGAAGCCGTTGTAGTGCGAGACTCGGTCCGGCCCGGAAGTCGGGCTGACCTTGACGAAGGTGGCCAGTGGAATCATCTCCCCACGGTCGTTGCGCACCTTCAATTGGCCGATCTGCTCCGGCTCCTGACGAAACTGCTGCTCAGCCTGGACATTGACCTGGTACGTACGGCCAAAACGGTTGAAGTCGTTGGCGTACAGCGAACCCAGGTACACCTGCAGCGTGTCGAAAATATCGTTGATCGCCACGCCGTGGGTCTTGGCTTTTTCGCGGTCAATGGCGGCCTCGACCTGCGGCACGTTGACCGTGTAGCTGGTGAACAGGTTGGCCAGTTCCGGAACACTGCGGCTCTTGCCGATGATGTTCATGGTCTCTTTGTACAGCGCGTCGTAGCCGAGGTTGCCGCGGTCTTCGATCTGCAGGCGGAAGCCACCAATGGTGCCCAGGCCTTGAACCGGCGGCGGTGGGAACACTGCGATGTAGGCGTCCTGAATACCGCCGAACTTGGCGTTCAACGAAGCGGAAATCGCCCCGGCGGACAGGTTCGGGCTTTTGCGTTCATCGAAAGAACTCAAGCCGATGAAGGCGATCCCCGCGTTCGGACTGTTGGTGAAACCGTTGATCGAAAGACCGGGAAATGCCACGGCACTGTCAAATCCAGGCTCGTTCATGGCAATGGTGCTCATGCGCCGGATCACTGATTCGGTGCGGTCCAGGCTCGCAGCGTCCGGCAGTTGCGCGAAGGTCACCAGGTACTTTTTGTCCTGGGTCGGCACGAAACCGGTTGGCGTGGTGCTGAAGCCCATGTACGTCAGGGCGATCAGGCCCGCGTAAACCAGCAATGCCACCCTGCTGCCACGAATGACCTTGGACACGGTCCCCACATACCCATTGCCGGCCTTTTCAAAGAGCCGATTAAAGGGCTTGAACAGCCAGCCACCGAACAGGCGATCGAGCATTTTCGAGAAACGGTCCTTCGGTGCGCTGTGAGACTTGAGCAATACCGCGGCCAGTGCCGGCGACAAGGTCAGCGAGTTGAACGCCGAGATCACCGTGGAAATCGCGATGGTCAGGGCAAACTGTTTGTAGAACTGCCCGGTCAACCCGGAGATGAACGCCGCCGGGACGAACACCGCACACAGCACCAGCGCCGTCGCAATGATCGGGCCGGTCACCTCCCCCATGGCTTTTTTGGTCGCTTCGACCGGATCAAGCCCCGTCTCGATGTTCCGTTCAACGTTCTCCACCACCACGATCGCATCGTCGACCACGATGCCGATCGCCAGCACCAGGCCGAACAGCGACAAGGCGTTGAGCGAGAAGCCGAACAAGTGCATCACGGCAAAGGTACCGATCAGCGAGACCGGCACCGCCACCAGCGGAATAATCGAGGCGCGCCAGGTTTGCAGGAACAGGATCACCACCAGCACCACGAGGACCAACGCTTCGAACAACGTGTGGACTACTGCTTCAATTGAGCTGCGCACGAAGATGGTCGGGTCATAGACAATCTCGTAGTCCATGCCTTCCGGGAAATTCTGCTTCAACCTGGCCATCGTCGCGCGCACCTGGTCCGACACGTCGATGGCATTGGAACCCGGGCGCTGGAAGATCGGCATCGCCACCGCTTCCTCATTATTGAGCAAGGCGCGCAAGGCGTACTGGTTGGAGCCGAGTTCAATCCGGGCGATGTCCTTGAGACGGGTGATTTCGCCATCCGCACCACTGCGCACGATTACGTTCTCGAACTCTTCTTCGGTGACCAGGCGCCCCTGCGAGTTGATAGACATCTGAAAGCTGGTGGCGTTGGGCGCTGGCGGTGAACCCAGTTGACCGGCCGCGACCTGGCGGTTTTGTTCACGGACCGCGTTGACCACATCGGTAGCGGTCAGGTTGCGTGACGCGGTCTTGTTCGGGTCGAGCCAGATACGCAGGGAGTAATCGCCGATACCGAACATCTTCACGTCACCGATTCCGTTCAATCGGGTCAGTTCGTCCTTGACGTTGAGGATTGCGTAGTTGGACAGGTACAGCATGTCGTAGCGCTTTTGCGGCGAGGTCAAGTGCACCACCATCGTCAGCTCGGGCGAGGCCTTGTCCACGGTGATGCCGATGCGCGTCACTTCCTCCGGAAGTTTCGGCTCGGTGCGGGTCACACGGTTTTGTACCTGTACCTGGGCGTTATCCAGGTCGGTGCCGAGGGCGAAGGTCACGGTCAGCGTGAGCCGGCCATCGGCCGTGGATTGCGAGGACATGTACAGCATGTTCTCGACGCCGGTGATGGCCTGTTCCAACGGTGCGGCCACGGTTTCACCGATGACTTTGGGGTTGGCACCCGGGTAGTTGGCGTGGACCACCACGGTCGGCGGCACCACCTCCGGGTATTCACTGATCGGCAACTGGAGCAGCGCGATGGCGCCGGCAATCAGGATCAACAGCGACAGCACCGCGGCGAAGATCGGCCGCGTGATAAAGAACTGGGAGAATTTCATGTCAGTGTTCCTTTATCCGCGAGGTGAAACGGTGGCATCTGTTTTCACCAGGGCCGGGGACGGAGCGACGGGCTGGTTACCCGCCTCGATGGCCTGACGCTGGCGATCCAGGGTGGCAATGGTTTGTGCATCAGCCATCGGTGCGTCTTGCGGGGCCACCACCGCACCGGGACGCACCCGCTGCAGACCGTTGATGACGATCCGGTCTTCTTTCTGCAAACCGCTGCGCACGATGCGCAAGCCTTCGAGCTTTGGCCCTAGATCGACGCTGCGATACACGGCCTTGTTGTCCTGGTCGATCACCAGCACGAACTTCTTGCCGAGGTCGGTGCCCACGGCCTCGTCCTTGATCAGCAGGCCGGCATATGGCGCGCTGCCCACCAGTTTCAACCGGGCATACAACCCCGGGGTGTATTGGCCGTCGGCGTTATCGAACACGGCGCGGCCACGAATAGTGCCAGTCTTGGGATTGACCTGGTTGTCGACGAAGTTCATCTGCCCCAGGTGGCTATTGCCATCCTCGTTCGACAAGCCCATGTACACCGGTGTCGACTGGCTGCGCTGGCCCTGGCGGGAGAGTTGGCTGTATTTGAGGAACAGGCGCTCGTCGGCGTCGAAATAGGCGTAGACCTTGTCGGTGGAGACCACGCTGGTCAGCGCCGACGTGTCGGCGGTGACGATGTTGCCAGCGGTAATTTCGGCGCGGCTGACCCGGCCGGTGATCGGCGCGGTGACGCGGGTGAAACTCAGGTTCAGGCGTGCGAGATCGAGTTGCGCCTGCACGGCCTCGACGGCGGCGCGGGCTTCCTGGGCTGTGGTGTTGCGGGTGTCAGCCAGCTCCGCGGAAATCGCATTGCTGCCCAACAGTCGCTGGCCGCGCTGCGCTTCATTGGCGGTGCGAACGAGCGTGGCGCGAGCTTGCTGCACCTGCGCTTCGAGGCGATGCACTTCGTGTTCGAACGGACGTGGATCGATCTGGAACAGCAAATCCCCTTTCTTCACCGACTCGCCGTCGGTAAAGGCAACCCGGTCGATCTGCCCGGAAACCCGTGGGCGCACCACAACGGTTTCCGGTGCTTCCAGCCGGGCGGTGACTTCATCCCATTCGGTGATGGGTTGCTCAAGCACTTTGGCGACCGTGACGTGGGGCGCACCCGGCGCCTGTGCGGTGTCGGGGGCGTGACCGCAGGCGGTGATGACGGCGAGCGATAACGCAGCGAGGGGATAACGCAAAGGTTTGAGTGACTGTTCCATGGGTAGTGTCCGCCAGACGGTTTAGTGGGTTGGGAAATTCTCGGCCTTGGGGAGTGGCAACGACGAATCGAACGGAGTGAACTTGGCCATCATCTTTAATGATGATCATCATGTTTAATGGCAAAAAAACGACAAACCACAGCAAGCTTATGAATCGATTAGGTTTTTTCTCTTAAATCGTCAGAACTGACGACCGTACAAATGGCGTCCAACACCGGCCCCAGGGTTTGTGCGACCTGCAAGGCCCGGGTGGTCGGTTCCATTTTGTGGCCAATGCGATTAAACAGAGGGTCGTTGAACAGTGCGCGCAAACGACCCAATGCACCGCTGACCGCCGGTTGGCCCAGGCAAAGCCTTTGTGCCGCCCGAGTGACGTTGCGCTCCTGAATGAGCGCCTCGAAAACCACCAGCAGGTTGAGGTCGATACTGCGCAGATCGTTACGTTTCATGGGTCAGCACCCTGTGAGGTGTTTGACTGGAAGCACTGGCTCAGTGCCGGCAAAACCATTGCCGCGAATTTATATTACAAGCATCATAATTACCAGCGCCCGAGCACACATTTGCCAGGGCGTTCATCGGATGACAGGACCCACTCATGAAAGTGACGAAAGACCAGGCAGCCGCCAACAAGGAAGCGATCCTCAGCGCGGCTTCGAAAATGTACCGGGAAAAAGGCATCGATGGCATCGGCATTGGCGAACTGTCCCGCTCGGTGGGCTTGACCCATGGCGGCTTTTACGGACAGTTCCCCGGCGGCAAGGAGCAACTGGCGTCAGAGGCGGTCAGCCGCACGTTCGAAACCAATATCAAAGACTGGCGAGCGGCTAAGTCGATCCCCGAATTGCTCAAGGGGTATTTGACCCAAAGCCACTTGAACAACTGGACCGAAGGCTGCCCGATCCCCGCGCTGGGCGCCGATGTCGCGCGCAATGGCGGCGCCGTCAGCCATTCGTTTACCCAAGGCGTGCAGACCCTGATCGAAACCTTGCTGCCGTTGGTCGATGGCCAGACCGATGAAGAAAAACACCAGCAAGCCCTGCGCGTCCTGGCATCGATAAGCGGGGCCATTCTGATCGCCAGGGCTCTGGACAACCCTCGATTATCAGAGCAGTTCCTGCAATCGGTGATCGATACCGGGTCGGTCAGTGCTGAAAAAAAAGCAGAGGATGCGGACATCGATTGCTAACCGCGAGCAACGCGCATAAGAAGTGACCGCGACCTGATTCCACTCAGGTCGCGGAACGTTCAGGCTGTGTGATTACGCCAGATCGAAGCGATCCAGGTTCATGACCTTGGTCCACGCCGCCACAAAGTCCGTCACGAACTTCTGTTGCGCATCGGCGCTGGCATAGACTTCGGCCAGCGCACGCAACTGCGCGTTGGAACCAAACACCAGGTCAACCCGCGTCCCCGTCCACTTCACGGCACCGGACTTGCGGTCACGCCCTTCGAACTCCTGTTGTGCGTCGGACACCGGCTTCCACTCCACCCCCATGTCCAGCAGGTTGGTGAAGAAATCATTGGTCAACGCTTCCGGCCGTTGGGTGAACACACCGTGTTTGCTCTGGTCGGCATTGGTGTTCAACACCCGCAGCCCACCCAGCAATACCGTCATTTGCGGTGCGCTGAGCGTCAGCAGTTGGGCCTTGTCGATCAGCAGTTTTTCGGCGGGCACACGGTACTGTTGCTTCAGGTAGTTACGGAAACCGTCGGCAATCGGTTCAAGGAAACCGAAAGAGTCGACATCGGTCTGCTCTTGACTGGCGTCCATGCGTCCCGGCGTGAACGGCACTGACACGCTGTGGCCAGCGTTTTTCGCCGCCTGTTCGACCCCCACACCACCGGCGAGCACGATCAGGTCGGCGAGGGAGATTTTCTTGCCACCGGTTTGCGCGCTATTGAACGCCTTCTGGATGCCTTCGAGTTTGCCCAGCACATTGGCCAGTTGTTCAGGCTGGTTGGCTTGCCAGGATTTCTGTGGCGCCAGGCGCAGGCGCCCGCCGTTCGCGCCGCCGCGTTTATCGGAACCGCGGAAGGTAGAAGCCGCCGCCCAAGCGGTCGAGACCAATTGCGAAACCGACAGGCCGCAGGCCAGAATTTTGCTTTTCAGCCCCGCCACTTCGCTGTCGCTGACCAGCGGGTGATCGACATCAGGGATCGGGTCCTGCCACAGCAGTTCTTCGGCCGGCATTTCCGGCCCGAGGTAACGCGAGAGCGGGCCCATGTCACGGTGAATGAGTTTGTACCAGGCGCGAGCGAAAGCATCGGCCAGTTGATCGGGGTTGGCCAGGAAGCGCCGGGAAATCGGCTCGTAGATCGGATCGAAGCGCAGGGCCAGGTCCGAGGTCAGCATGGTCGGATTACGGCGCTTGGCAGGATCAAACGCATCGGGAATGGTCCCGGCACCCGCTCCGTTTTTCGGCGTCCACTGGTGGGCGCCGGCTGGGCTCTTGGTCAGTTCCCAGTCAAAACCGAAGAGGTTTTCCAGATAGTTGTTGCTCCACTGGGTCGGCGTGGTGGTCCAGGTGACTTCCAGGCCGCTGGTGATAGTGTCAGCCCCTTTGCCGGTGCCGAACGAGCTCTTCCAGCCCAGGCCTTGCAGCTCCAGGCCGGCAGCTTCCGGTTCTGGCCCGACGTTGTCGGCCGGCCCCGCGCCGTGGGTCTTGCCGAAGGCGTGGCCACCGGCGATCAGCGCCACGGTTTCCTCATCGTTCATCGCCATGCGACCGAAGGTTTCGCGGATGTCCTTGGCCGAAGCGACCGGGTCGGGCTGCCCCTCCGGGCCTTCCGGGTTGACGTAGATAAGGCCCATCTGCACGGCGGCGAGGGGGTTTTCCAGATGGCGGCCGTCTTCGGTACGGCTGTCCTCGTTTCGCCCGGGTTCGGCCACCAGCGGAACGTCGCCAGGTGGCTGCACGGGCTTGCTGTCATCTTTGCCGTAGCGGGTGTCGCCGCCCAGCCATTTGTTTTCAGAGCCCCAGTACACGTCTTCGTCCGGCTCCCAGACATCCGGGCGACCACCGGAAAAACCGAAAGTCTTGAAGCCCATGGATTCCAGGGCGACGTTGCCGGTGAGGACGATCAGGTCGGCCCAGGAAATCTTGTTGCCGTACTTTTGCTTGATCGGCCAGAGCAGTCGGCGGGCCTTGTCGAGACTGACGTTGTCCGGCCAGCTGTTGAGTGGAGCAAAACGCTGTTGGCCGGAACCGGCGCCGCCCCGGCCATCACCGGTGCGATAAGTGCCGGCGCTGTGCCACGCCATGCGAATGAAGAAGGGCCCATAGTGGCCGAAGTCCGCTGGCCACCACTCCTGGGAATCGGTCATCAGCGCAGTCAGATCATTTTTCAGCGCCTGGAAGTCCAGGCTCTTGAAGGCTTGGGCGTAGTTGAAGTCGCCCCCTAGCGGGTCAGACTTGGGCGAGTGTTGGCTCAGGATCTTCAGGTTCAGTTGGTTCGGCCACCAGTCGCGGTTCGTCGTGCCACCGCCAGCGGCGTGATTGAACGGGCATTTCGATTCAGTTGACATGGCATCTCCTCTGGATTTTGTTTTGGCTAACCACCCTTGAGCGTGGATCCGTATCACCGATTGATGAAATAGCTTTTCGATATGGGATCCATAGCCTTGAGGCTATGACTGCCTCGCGTACATTCGCTCCAGACCTTCCATTAAAGTACCGGTCCGGGAAACTGTCGCTTAAACGGCGCAGATTGCTGATAAACCGCTCACCTGCCGCCATCGCGGGCCAGCCTGCTCCCACAGGGCCGTGTGGCTGCAAGAATCCAGTTCAATCTTCTCATTACGACCACCCGACCAGAAACTCCGTTCAGGGACTTGCGTCATCGGTATTATGGTATACCATCAGACGCACAGACACCCAAAACCTCTACGGAGCAGCTCATGAGTTTCGAAATCCGCAAGATCGTCAGCTATGTCGAAGAAACCTTTATTGAAGGCGGCAAAGCCACCGATAAGCCCGTGACCATGGTCGGTCTGGCCGTCGTCATGAAGAACCCTTGGCTGGGCAACGGTTTCGTCGAAGACCTCAAGCCACAGATCCGTGCCAACTGCTCCGACCTCGGCGCGCTGATGGTCGAGCGCCTGGTGGGCATTATCGGCGGTGCCGAGAAAATCGAGGCTTATGGCAAGGCTGCGGTGGTCGGCGCCGACGGCGAAATCGAACACGCCTCGGCGGTGATCCACACCCTGCGCTTCGGCAACCACTACCGCGAAGCGGTCAAGGCCAAGAGCTACCTGAGCTTCACCAACAAGCGCGGCGGCCCGGGTACTTCAATCCAGATCCCGATGATGCACAAGGACGACGAAGGCCTGCGTTCGCACTACATCACCCTGGAAATGCAAATCGAAGACGCCCCGCGTGCCGATGAAATCGTCGTCGTCCTGGGTTGCGCCGACGGTGGCCGCCTGCACCCGCGCATCGGCAACCGCTACATCGACCTGGAAGAACTGGCCGCTGAAAAAGCCCAGTAACCGGCCAGAGAACCACAATAAAAAGGCATTGCAGGAGCGCTCCATGATTCGGCTCACCGCTGAACTCACCCCGGCTGGCACCAGTTACCTGGCGACCGGCCACGGCCAGCCCGTGGTCTTGATCCACGGCGTGGGCCTGAACAAAGAAATGTGGGGCGGCCAGATCGTTGGCCTGGCCACGAATTACCGCGTGATCGCCTACGACATGCTCGGCCATGGCGCTAGCCCTCGACCGGACAGCGGCACCCCGCTGCTCGGCTATGCCGACCAGTTGCTGGAGCTGCTCGACCACCTGCAACTGCCCAAGGCCACGGTGATCGGTTTTTCCATGGGTGGGCTGGTGGCGCGGGCGTTTGCCCTGCATTACCCGCAACGCCTGGAAGGCCTGGTGGTGCTCAACAGCGTGTTCAACCGCAGCGCCGAACAGCGCGCCGGGGTCATCGCCCGCACCAGCCAGGCCGCCGAACACGGACCGGACGCCAATGCCGAAGCAGCGCTGTCGCGCTGGTTCAGCCGTGAATATCAAGCAGCCAACCCCGCGCAGATCGCCGCCATCCGCCAGACCCTGGCCGGCAATGATCCGCAGGGCTACCTGACCACTTATGAACTGTTCGCCACCCAGGACATGTACCGCGCCGACGACTTGGCCAGCATCCGCGTGCCGACGCTGATCGCCACCGGCGAACTGGACCCCGGCTCGACCCCGCAAATGGCCCGGCAACTGGCCGAACGCATTCCCGGCGCAACAGTCGCCGTGCTCGCCGAGCAACGGCATATGATGCCCGTAGAATCACCCCGCCTGGTCAACCAGCTGTTGCTGGAGTTTCTGCAGGCGGCGCACGCCCAACAAAACCAGATCAAGGGGATCGTTGCATGACACTCGCACGCTTCCAGATGTGCATCGGCGGTGAATGGGTCGATGCCCTGTCCGGCAAGACCTTCGAAAGCCTCAACCCGGCACTGGCCGAGCCTTGGGCAGAACTGCCCGACGCCGACGAAGCCGACGTCGAGCGCGCCGTACAAGCCGCGCAAACCGCGTTCGACAGCCCGGCCTGGCGCGGTTTGACCGCCACCGCTCGCGGCAAACTGCTGCGACGACTGGGCGACCTGATCGCCGAAAACAAAGAACAACTGGCGCAGCTGGAAAGCCGCGACAACGGCAAGCTGATTCGCGAAACCCGCGGCCAGGTCGGCTACTTGCCGGAGTTCTTCCACTACACCGCCGGCCTGGCCGACAAGCTCGAAGGCGGCACCCTGCCGCTGGACAAGCCGGACCTGTTTGCCTACACCGTGCACGAAGCCATGGGCGTGGTCGCCGCGATCATTCCGTGGAACAGCCCGTTGTACCTGACCGCGATCAAACTTGCACCGGCCCTCGCCGCCGGCAATACCATCGTGATCAAGCCATCGGAACACGCCTCGGCCACCATCCTCGAACTGGCACGCCTGGCGCTCGACGCCGGAATTCCACCGGGCGTGGTCAACGTCGTCACCGGTTACGGCCCAAGCACCGGTGCCGCCCTCACCCGCCATCCGTTGATCCGCAAGATCGCCTTCACCGGCGGCGCCGCCACGGCCCGCCATGTGGTGCGCAGCAGCGCAGAGAACTTCGCCAAGCTGTCGCTGGAGCTGGGCGGTAAATCGCCGAACATCATTTTCGCCGACGCCGACCTCGACAGCGCGATCAACGGCGCCATCGCCGGGATCTATGCCGCCTCCGGGCAGAGCTGCGTGTCCGGTTCGCGCTTGCTGGTGCAGGACGAAATCTACGACGAATTCGTCGGCCGCCTGGTGGAACGCGCCCAGCGCATCCGCATCGGCAACCCGCAGGAAGACAGCAGCGAAATGGGCCCGATGGCCACCGCGCAGCAGTTGGCTGTTGTCGAAGGCCTGGTGGCCGATGCCATCGCTGAAGGTGCAAAACTGCGCCTGGGCGGCAAGCGTCCGCAGAACCTGGGCGATGGCTGGTTCTACGAACCGACGCTGTTCGAGTGCGACCGCAACTCGATGAAGATCATGCAGGAGGAAGTCTTTGGCCCGGTCGCTTCGGTCATCCGTTTCAAGGACGAAGCCCAAGCGCTGGCGATTGCAAACGACTCGCAGTTCGGCCTCGCCGCCGGCATCTGGACCCGCGACCTGGGCCGCGCCCATCGCCTGGCCCGGGACGTGCGCTCGGGGATCATCTGGGTCAACACCTACCGCGCCGTGTCGGCCATGGCGCCAATTGGCGGCTTCAAGAATAGCGGCTATGGGCGCGAGAGCGGCATCGATTCGGTGCTGGCCTACACCGAGCTGAAAACGGTGTGGATCAACCTGTCCCAGGCCCCCATGCCTGATCCCTTCGTGATGCGCTAGGAGTCCTGGAAAATGATCGAACCCGGCATTTACAAAGACGTGATGAGCTCGTTCCCGTCCGGGGTCACGGTGGTCACCACCCTGGACCCGGAAGGCGGCATCGTCGGTATCACCGCCAGCGCCTTCAGTGCGCTGTCGATTGATCCGGCACTGGTGCTGTTCTGCCCCAACTACGGCTCCGACACCTACCCGGTACTGCGCGACAGCAAGCAGTTCGCGATTCACCTGTTGTCCGCCGACCAGACCGCCGAAGCCTATGCCTTCGCCGGCAAAGGCAAGGACAAGGCCAAGGGCATCGAGTGGCACCTGAGCGATTTGGGCAACCCGATCCTGGCCAAGGCCACGGCGATCATCGAGTGCGAACTGTGGCGCGAATACGACGGCGGCGATCACGCGATCATCGTCGGCGCGGTGAAGAACCTGATCCTGCCAGCGCAGCCGGTGACACCGATGATCTACCACAAAGGCAAGCTGGGCCCACTGCCCTCCTTGACCTGACACAGCCCCTGTAGGAGCGAGCCTGCTCGCGATGGTCGTGAACGATAACGCGTGCTCCCTGGAAACAGGCGGCGCTCTGAAGACCATCGCGAGCAGGCTCGCTCCTACAGAGAATCACCTCATATTGTTAGGAGCCGGCATGAGCCCAGCAGCCTCGTTACTGTTCCGCCAGCAGGCCTACATCAATGGCCAGTGGCTGGATGCGCCGGATGGCGCCTGTCAGGACATCTTCAACCCGGCCACCGGCGAACTGATCGGCCGCGTCCCGAACCTTGGCGCCGAATACGCACGCCTGGCCATCGAGGCCGCCAACAAGGCCTGGCCGGCCTGGCGCGCACTGACCGCCAAGGAACGCAGCAACACGCTCAAGCGCTGGCATGCCTTGATGCAGGAAAACGCCGACGCCCTGGCCGAAATACTCACCCTCGAACAAGGCAAACCGCTGGCTGAAGCCAAGGGCGAAATCCTTTACGCGGCGAGCTTCATCGAGTGGTTCGCCGAAGAAGCCAAGCGTATCTATGGCGACACCATCCCGAGCCACAAGGGCGATGCGCGCATCGTGGTCAGCAAAGAACCGATTGGCGTTGTCGCGGCCATCACGCCGTGGAATTTCCCGGCGGCGATGATCACCCGCAAGGCTGGCCCGGCACTGGCGGCCGGTTGCCCGTGCATCGTCAAACCGGCCCCGGAAACCCCGTTCTCGGCCCTGGCCATGGCGGCGCTGGCGGAACAGGCCGGGATTCCCCCCGGCATTTTCAACGTGATCACTGGCGACGCCATCGCCATCGGTGGCGAGCTGACCTCAAGCCCGCTCGTGCGCAAACTGTCGTTCACCGGTTCCACCGCCATCGGCAAGCTGCTGATGGCCCAGTGCGCGCCAACGCTGAAAAAAGTCTCGCTGGAACTGGGCGGCAACGCACCGTTCATTGTGTTTGACGACGCTGATCTGGAACGTGCGGTCGACGGCGCACTGATCGCCAAGTTCCGCAACGCCGGGCAAACCTGCGTCTGCGTCAACCGTTTCCTGGTGCAGGGCGGCATCCATGACGCCTTTGTCGCGCGCCTGGCCGAACGGGTTTCGCAGCTCAAGGTCGGCAACGGTTTCGACGAGGGCGTGACCCAAGGGCCACTGATCAACGAGCGCGCTGTGGCCAAGGTCGAGGACCACGTGCAAGACGCGCTGGAACAGGGTGCACAACTGCTGTGCGGCGGTGAACGTCACGCACTGGGCAACGGTTTCTTCCAGCCGACCGTGCTCACAGGCGTCACCACGCAGATGAAAGTCGCCCGGGATGAAACCTTTGGCCCGTTGGCCGCCGTGTTCCGCTTCGACAGCGAAGCCCAGGCCGTCGAGATGGCCAACGACACCGAGTTCGGCCTCGCCGCCTACTGCTACACCCGCGACCTGGGCCGCGCCTGGCGCATGAGCGAGGCGCTGGAGTACGGCATGGTCGGGATCAATGAAGGATTAATTTCCACCGAAGTCGCGCCGTTTGGCGGGATCAAGTCCTCGGGGCTTGGTCGCGAAGGTTCCAAATACGGCATCGAGGATTACCTGGAACTCAAATACACCTTGATGGGCGGCCTCTGAAACGCCCCCCTTTGTAGGAGCCGGCTTGCCGGCGAAGGCGACCTCAAGAACGCCTTCGCCGGCAAGCCGCCTCCTACAGGTCAGTGTTGAAGTCGGACCTGGAGACAATCGAAATGAGCAACGAAAAATACGAGAAAGGCCTGAAGATCCGCACCCAGGTGCTGGGGCAAGACTACGTCAACCGTTCCATCGAAAACGCCGACGACTTCACCCGCCCCTTGCAGGAAATGGTCACCGAGTATTGCTGGGGTCATGTCTGGGGGCGCGAGGGTTTGTCGCTCAAGGAACGCAGCATGATCAACCTGGCGATGATCTCGGCCCTCAACCGGCCCCATGAACTCAAGCTGCATGTGCGCGGCGCCTTGCGTAACGGCCTGAGTCGTGAGCAAATACGCGAAATATTGCTTCAGATCGGCATTTATTGCGGTGTCCCCGCGGCCGTAGACAGTTTCCGGCTCGCCCGTGAAGCCTTCGCCGAAGCCGATGCCGAGGCCTCCAGTTAACCCTTGGCTGTTTGATCTGACCGGGCACCGAGATTCGCGTAATCGACGTGTTCTTTTCGCATGGACAGCCACAATCAGAGCGGACCCCATGAAACGCCTGCCACTCGACGACAGCTTCAAGGTCAATCGCAACCCCGTTACCCTGCGCGAAATCGTGCTGGATAAACTGCGAAGCGCCATCATGAACTTCCAGCTCCTGCCGGGAGACCGTCTGGTCGAACGCGATCTGTGCGATCGCCTGGGCGTCAGCCGTACCTCGGTGCGTGAAGCCTTGCGTCACCTCGAATCCGAAGGCCTGGTGGAATTCGCCGATGCCAAGGGCCCGCGTGTCGCGATCATCACCCTGGCCGACGCCGTGGACATCTACGAGCTGCGCTGCGTACTCGAAGGCCTGATCGTCCAGCTGTTCACCCTGCGCGCCAAGGCCAAGGACATCAAGGCCCTGGAAAAAGCCCTCGAAGACAACCGCAAAGCGCTCAAAGATGGCGAACTGCAGCAGGTCATCGATTCGGTACAGGGTTTCTACGACGTGCTCCTCGAAGGCTCGGGCAACCACGTCGCTGCCACTCAGTTGCGTCAGTTGCAGGCACGCATCAGCTACCTGCGCGCGACCTCGGTGTCCCAGGAAAACCGCCGTGGCGCGAGTAACCAGGAAATGGAGCGCATGGTCGAGGCCATCAAGGGCGGCGACCCGCTGGTCGCCCACCAGGCCTGCGTTGATCACGTGCGTGCCGCCGCGGCCGTGGCGCTGGACTACCTCAAGCGCAAGCAGGAAGAAACCGGCGACATCCCGGCGATCACCCTGCCCATCGCGCTGAAAGAACCGCGCATAGGTCGCTGACATGTTCAGCCCGAGCTTTTGCCCCAAATGCGGCAGCGCTGATCTCGGTCAGCAGGTGCCGCCGGGCGATACGCACGAGCGCCTGATGTGCCGCGGCTGCGGCTACATCCACTACATCAATCCAAAAATCATCGCCGGCTGCATCATCGAGCAGGACGGCAAGTACCTGTTGTGCCAGCGTGCCATCCCGCCGCGCCCCGGCACCTGGACCCTGCCCGCAGGTTTCATGGAAAGTGGCGAGACCACCGAGCAGGCGGCCTTGCGTGAGGTCTGGGAAGAGAGCGGCGTGCGCGCGGAAATCGTCTCGCCCTACTCGATCTTCAGCGTGCCGCAGATCAGCGAGGTCTACATCATCTTCCGCGCCGTCGCGCTGCAGATCACCGGCCAGTACGGCCCGGAAACCCTCGACTACAAATTCTTCGCGCCCGAGGACATTCCCTGGGACAGCATCTACTACCCGGCGATTCGGCAGATCCTCGAACGCTACATCGAGGAACGCCAAGCCGGCGTGTATGGCATCTACATGGGCAACGACGACAGCGGCAAGATCCACTTCATCCGCTGACAACCACCCCCCTTGCCGGCATAGGCGTCCGCATAACCACCGCAACCTCAAGGACCTCTTCGCTGGCAAGCCAGCTCCTACAGGTTTTTTGTGGTGTGGTTACGATTGCAAGGTACACCACAGATCACTGTGGGAGCTGGCTTGCCAGCGAAGGGGCCAGCACATTCAGCATCAACAGTGACTGACACACCGCTTTCGCGAGCAGGCTCGCTCCTACAGGGTCAAGCGGTGTCGTCAGAGCGGCAGCATGCCTTCGACGATGATGATCTCGGCCTTCGCCACGCCTTCGCGATGCCCCCGCGCCTCCTGATACAACGCAGAGTGGTAACAGGCCAGCGCCTGTTCATACGAGTCGAACTCGATCACCACGCTGCGCTGCGGCGTGCCCCTGCCCTCCAACGCTTCGCTGCGCCCGCCACGGGCCAGGATCCGTGCGCCGTAGGCGGCGAAAGCCTGCGGCGCGCGCTGGGTGTATCGGCTGTATTGATCGGGGTCGGTGATGTCCACGTGAGCAATCCAGTACGCCTTCATAGTGACCTCTCGGTTGATTTCGTATTATGGTATACCACAATTCATTCCAGCCAACACTGAGTGTCCATCATGGCCTTCAACAGCATCGAAGAAATCATCGAAGATTACCGCCTCGGCAAAATGGTCCTGCTGGTGGACGATGAAGACCGGGAAAACGAAGGCGACCTGTTGCTGGCCGCCGACTGCTGCACGCCCGCGGCGATCAGTTTCATGGCCCGCGAAGCCCGCGGCCTGATCTGCCTGACCTTGACCGACGAACACTGCAAGCGCCTGGGCCTGGAGCAGATGGTGCCGAGCAACGGCAGCGTGTTCAGCACCGCGTTCACCGTGTCCATCGAAGCCGCCGTCGGCGTGACCACCGGCATCTGCGCCGCCGACCGCGCCTGCACCGTGGCCGCCGCCGTCGCGGCGAATGCCGGCCCGACCGACATCGTGCAACCCGGCCACATCTTCCCGCTGCGCGCCCGCGAAGGCGGCGTGCTGACCCGCGCCGGCCATACCGAAGCCGGCTGCGACCTGGCCCGCCTGGCCGGCCACACGCCCGCCTCGGTGATCGTCGAGGTGATGAACGACGACGGCACCATGGCCCGTCGTCCGGACCTGGAAGTGTTCGCGCGCAAGCACGGGATCAAGATCGGCACCATCGCCGACCTGATTCACTACCGCCTCAGCACCGAGCACACCATCGTGCGCATCGGCGAGCGCGACTTGCCGACTGTGCACGGCACCTTTCGTCTGATCACCTTTGAGGATCGCATCGAAGGCGGTGTCCACATGGCCATGGTCATGGGCGATCTGCGTCGTGAGGAACCGACGCTGGTGCGCGTACACGTGATCGATCCGCTGCGCGATCTGGTCGGTGCCGAATACAGCGGACCAAGCAATTGGACCTTGTGGGCCGCCTTGCAGCGAGTTGCCGCCGAAGGCCACGGCGTGGTGGTGGTGCTGGCCAATCACGAATCCTCGCAGGCGTTGCTCGAACGTGTGCCGCAACTGACCCAGGCGCCCCGGCAGTTCAGCCGCTCGCAGTCGCGGATCTATTCGGAGGTAGGCACTGGCGCGCAGATCCTGCAAAACCTCGGCGTCGGCAAGCTGCGCCACCTCGGCCCGCCGCTGAAGTATGCAGGCTTGACCGGGTACGACCTGGAGGTGGTGGAAAGCATTCCGTTCACGAAATAACGCCGCCCTCCCCTGTAGGCGCTGGCTTGCCAACGAAGGCGGCGTGTCAGTCGACTTCAACATTGGCTGAATGACCGCTTTCGCTGGCAAGCCAGCTCCTACGAAGCGCATGAAATTCCACGTTTGGCAGATAGCCGGTACGGCAAAGTGCTTGCACAAAGTTTGGAATACCATAATATGATATTCCATAGACCGGACAGTCACAGCGACTCGATGGACCTACTGCTCCCGATAGGCGGGCACTCTAAAGCCCCGCTCATAAACACAACAATGAGGGCGTGAAAATGGTGTTGAACAAACGTGCGACCGCGGCAATTTTTGCGGGACTGCTGAGCGTCACCAGCCAGGCGTTGCTGGCCGCTGAAAGCGTCAACTTCGTCAGTTGGGGCGGCAGCACCCAGGATGCGCAAAAGCAGGCCTGGGCCGACCCGTTCAGCAAGGCCAGCGGCATCACCGTCGTGCAGGATGGCCCGACCGACTACGGCAAACTCAAGGCCATGGTCGAAAGCGGCAACGTGCAGTGGGACGTGGTCGACGTCGAAGCCGACTTCGCCTTGCGTGCCGCCTCCGAAGGCTTGCTCGAACCCCTCGATTTCAAAGTCATAGACCGCGACAAGATCGACCCGCGTTTTGTCAGCGATCACGGCGTCGGCTCGTTCTTCTTCTCCTTCGTCCTCGGTTACAACGAAGGCAAGCTTGGCGCCAACAAGCCGCAGGACTGGTCCGCCCTGTTCGACACCAAGACCTACCCCGGCAAACGCGCCCTCTACAAATGGCCAAGCCCCGGCGTGCTCGAACTGGCGCTGCTGGCCGATGGCGTGCCGGCCGACAAGCTCTATCCGCTGGACCTGGACCGCGCCTTCAAGAAACTCGACACCATCAAGAAGGACATCGTCTGGTGGGGCGGCGGCGCGCAGTCGCAGCAGTTGCTGGCCTCTGGTGAAGCGAGCATGGGCCAGTTCTGGAACGGCCGGATCCACGCCCTTCAGGAAGACGGCGCCCCGGTCGGCGTAAGCTGGAAACAGAACCTGGTCATGGCCGACATCCTGGTCATTCCCAAGGGCTCGAAAAACAAGGACGCGGCGATGAAGTTCCTGGCTAACGCCAGCAGTGCCAAGGGACAGGCCGACTTCTCCAACCTGACCGCCTACGCCCCGGTCAACGTCGACAGCGTGGCGCGCCTGGACTCGGTGCTGGCCCCGAACCTGCCGACCGCCTACGCAAAGGATCAGATCACTCTTGATTTCGCATACTGGGCCAAGAACGGTCCGACCATTGCGACACGGTGGAACGAATGGCTGGTCAAATGAAAATGATGGCAACAGTGTCTCGTCCTTCCACAGCCACCGGGAGCGCCACGGGCGCTGCCGGTCCGGCAACCGGCCAGACCGTTGCCAAGCAACCCGCGCCGTCGCTGAAACAGTGCTGGCGTGGCTTTGGCAACCTGATGCCGGCGCTGCTGTTTCTCGGCCTGTTCTTTCTTGCACCGCTGATTGGCCTGTTGTTGCGCGGCGTGCTTGAACCGGAGCCGGGGCTGGGCAACTACCAACAACTGTTCGCCAACTCGGCCTACGCCAGGGTGCTGTTGAACACCTTCTCGGTGGCCGGCCTGGTAACGCTGTTCAGCCTGTTGCTGGGTTTCCCGCTGGCCTGGGCGATCACTCTGGTGCCGCGTGGGTGGGGTCGCTGGATCCTGAGCATCGTGCTGTTGTCGATGTGGACCAGCCTGCTCGCCCGCACCTATTCCTGGCTGGTGTTGCTGCAAGCCTCCGGGGTGATCAACAAGGCCTTGATGGCGATGGGCATCATCGATCAACCCCTGGAAATGGTGCACAACCTCACCGGCGTGGTGATCGGCATGAGCTACATCATGATCCCGTTCATCGTGCTGCCGTTGCAGGCGACCATGCAGGCCATCGACCCGATGATCCTGCAGGCCGGTTCGATCTGCGGCGCCAGCCCCTGGACCAACTTCTTCCGGGTGTTCCTGCCGCTGTGTCGGCCGGGGCTATTCTCCGGTGGGTTGATGGTGTTCGTGATGTCCCTCGGTTACTACGTCACCCCGGCGCTGCTCGGCGGTGCGCAGAACATGATGCTGCCCGAGTTCATCATCCAGCAGGTGCAGTCGTTCCTCAATTGGGGCCTGGCCAGCGCCGGCGCCGCGTTGCTGATCGTGATCACGCTGGTGTTGTTCTACTTCTACCTGAAGCTCCAGCCGGAATCCCCGGTTGGCGCCAGCAACGCGAGGTAAGCCGTCATGCTCCTGACCCCCAATGCCATGAGCCGGCGCATGCGCTTCGGCCTCTACACCACGACCGGGTTGATCGGCCTGTTCCTGCTGCTGCCGATCGTGTTCATCGTACTGCTGTCGTTCGGCTCGTCCCAATGGCTGGTGTTCCCGCCGCCGGGCTGGACGTTGAAGTGGTACGGCCAGTTCTTCTCCAATGCCGACTGGATGAACGCGGCGATGGCCAGCCTGAAAGTCGCGGTGCTGACCACCTTCTTCGCCGTCGCATTGGGCCTGCCGACCGCGTTCGCCCTGGTGCGTGGCCGCTTCCCCGGCCGCGAGATGCTCTACGGCCTGTTCACCCTGCCGATGATCGTGCCGCTGGTGATCATCGCAGTGGCGGTGTACGCGTTGTTCCTGAAACTCGGTTACACCGGGACCCTGTTCGCCTTCGTGGTCAGCCACGTCATCGTCGCGCTGCCATTCACCATCATTTCGATCATCAACTCGCTGAAGCTGTTCGATCAGTCGATCGAGGATGCCGCGGTGATCTGCGGTGCCTCACGCCTGCAAGCGGTATTCAAGGTGACGTTCCCGGCGATTCGTCCGGGCATGGTCGCCGGCGCCCTCTTCGCCTTCCTCGTCTCGTGGGATGAAGTGGTGTTGAGCGTGATGATGGCCAGCCCGACCCTGCAAACCCTCCCCGTAAAAATGTGGACCACCCTGCGCCAGGACCTGACGCCCGTGATCGCCGTCGCTTCGACGCTGCTGATCGGCCTCTCGGTATTGGTCATGGTGATCGCCGCCGCTCTGCGCCGGCGCAACGAAATCAGCGCTTGAGCGCCAGGAGTACGACATGAGTGCAGTGATCAAAGATTCCGCGCAGCAAAATGACAAACCCCTGGTCAGCCTGCGCAACCTGAACAAGCACTACGGCGACTTTGCTGCCGTGGACAACATCTCGCTGGACATCAAGGACGGCGAGTTCCTGACCTTTCTGGGCTCCAGCGGCTCCGGCAAAAGCACCACGCTGTCGATGCTCGCCGGCTTCGAAACCCCGAGCAGCGGCGAGATTTTAGTCAACGGCCAGTCACTGGTGAACGTACCGCCTCACAAGCGCGACATCGGCATGGTGTTCCAGCGCTATTCGCTGTTCCCGCACCTGTCGGTGCGCGACAACATCGCTTTCCCGTTGACCATCCGCAAACTGGCGGCCGCCGAACGCGAGCGCCGGGTCGATGCCATGCTCAAACTGGTGCAGCTTGAGCAGTTCGCCCATCGCCGCCCTTCGCAACTCTCGGGCGGTCAGCAACAGCGCGTCGCCATTGCCCGTGCATTGGTTTACGAACCACGCATCCTGCTGATGGACGAACCGCTCGGTGCGTTGGACAAAAAGCTGCGTGAAGACCTGCAGGACGAACTGCGTCAATTGCATCGGCGCCTGGGCATCACCATCGTCTACGTGACCCACGATCAGGAAGAAGCCATGCGCTTGTCCCAGCGCATCGCGATTTTCAGTCACGGCAAGATCGTCGGCCTGGGCAGCGGCTATGACCTGTACCAGAACCCGCCAAACGCCTTTGTCGCCTCGTTCCTCGGCAACTCGAACTTCCTCAAGCTCAAGGCCCAGGGCAATGCAGTGGCGACCTTCGAAGGGCAATCGCTGTCGATCCGCCTCACCGCCAACCTGCAAACCGATCAGGACGTGCTGCTGATGGTGCGTCCGGAAAAAGCCCTGGCCCTGAGCAATGAGCAAGCCCTCGCCGAACCACTGGCCGCCGGCTGGAACGAAGTCTCGGCGAAGGTCGTGGAAGTGCTGTTTCTCGGCGAAAGCCAGACCTGCAGCGTGATCACCACGGGCGGTACTTCGATGACGGTCAAGGCACTGTCCGCGGCCGGCATGCCACTCAAGGCGGGCGACCCGGTGCGCGTGCGCTGGGCCACCGCCGATGCCTGCGTGTACACCGAATGGGCCGAAAGTGACCTGAACAAGGCTGCCGGCGCTCACTGATCGATTGGCCTGCGCGTGCAGGCCACTATAATGAGTCACCCTCAGGCCACCACAACGTCGGGTTGTGGTGGCCTTTTTTCTGTCGCCTGTAAGATAAATTGGACAATGGATTCCTAATACCCCGGTTTAATGCTAAATAGTGCTCAGTATTTTTAACACCCGACCCTG
This sequence comes from Pseudomonas sp. NFX15, assembly GCF_049132105.1. Classification (NCBI taxonomy): domain Bacteria; kingdom Pseudomonadati; phylum Pseudomonadota; class Gammaproteobacteria; order Pseudomonadales; family Pseudomonadaceae; genus Pseudomonas; species Pseudomonas sp. NFX15. The sequence goes on along the minus strand of NZ_JAFMPV010000006.1, from coordinate 80,161 downwards.
TCGTGCCACACAGCGCAACGAGAATAACGATATGAAAGTCCATTTCGAGAAAAGTGAAGTGTTTGGGACCCTCCACCTGCAAATGGCGGTGGCAGCATGATCGAAGTCACCGAAGTTTCCATTGCCCAACTGCGCGCCGCGCTCGAGTCCGGCCAGACCACCTCGGTTGAACTGGTGCAGGCTTACCTCGCGCGGATCGACGCCTACGACGGCCCGCAAACCGCCACGGCGCTGAACGCGGTCGTGGTGCGCAACCCCGAGGCCCTCGCCGAAGCACAGGCGTGCGACGCCCGTCGCGCCAAGGGCCAGACGCTCGGTCCGCTGGACGGCATTCCCTACACCGCCAAGGACAGCTACCTGGTCAAAGGCCTGACCGCGGCTTCCGGCAGCCCGGCCTTCAAGGACCTGGTCGCCTATCGCGATGCCTTCACCGTCGAGCGCCTGCGCGCTGGCGGGGCGATCTGCCTGGGCAAGACCAACATGCCGCCGATGGCCAATGGCGGGATGCAGCGCGGCGTCTACGGCCGTGCCGAGAGCCCGTACAACGCCGACTACCTCACTGCGCCGTTCGCGTCCGGTTCGTCAAACGGTGCCGGCACAGCGACCGCCGCCAGCTTCGCCGCGTTCGGCCTGGCGGAAGAAACCTGGTCGAGCGGTCGCGGCCCGGCCTCGAACAATGGCTTGTGCGCCTACACCCCTTCTCGCGGTGTGATTTCCGTTCGCGGCAACTGGCCGCTGACCCCGACCATGGACGTGGTCGTGCCGTTCGCGCGGACCATGGCCGACCTGCTCGAAGTGCTCGACGTGGTGGTGGCCGATGACCCGGACACCCGTGGCGACCTGTGGCGCTTGCAGCCTTGGGTGCCGATTCCGAAATCGTCTGAAGTGCGTCCGCAATCCTATGCCGCGCTGGCCGCGAACAGCGAAGCGCTCAAAGGCAAGAAGTTCGGCATCCCGCGCATGTACATCAACGCCGACCCTGAAGCCGGCACCTCCGAAGTACCGGGCATCGGTGGGCCGACCGGGCAGCGCATCAACACCCGCCCTTCGGTGATCGGCCTTTGGGAACAGGCGCGCAAGGCCCTCGAAGCCGCCGGCGCCGAAGTGCTCGACGTGGATTTCCCGCTGGTCTCCAACTGCGAAGGCGATCGCCCTGGCGCGCCGACCGTGTTCAATCGCGGCATCGTTTCCAAGGAGTTCCTGCACCATGAACTGTGGGACCTGACGGCCTGGGCCTTCGATGATTTCCTGCAAGCCAATGGCGATCCGAAACTCAACCGCCTGGTCGACGTCGACGGCCCGCAGATCTTCCCGCACGACCCGGGTACCCTGCCCAACCGTGAAGGCGACCTGGCCGCCGGCATGGACGAATACGTGCGCATGGCCGAGCGCGGCATCACCCCGTGGGACCAGATCAGTACTGTGCCGGACGGCCTGCGCGGCCTGGAAAAGACCCGCAAGATCGACCTGGAAGACTGGATGGATCGCCTGGGCCTGGACGCGGTGCTGTTCCCGACGGTTGCCGACGTGGGCCCGGCGAATGCCGATGTCGATCCGCAATCGGCGGACATCGCCTGGAGCAACGGCGTCTGGGTCGCCAACGGCAACCTCGCCATCCGTCACCTCGGCGTGCCAACGGTCACCGTGCCGATGGGCGTGATGCCGGACATCGGCATGCCGGTGGGCCTGACGTTTGCCGGTCGCGCCTATGACGATTCGTCGCTGTTGCACCTGGCGTCGGCGTTCGAGTCCACGGGCAACAAGCGCATGATTCCACCGCGCACGCCGCCATTGGCAGCTGACAAACGGTAACAACACCCTGTAGGAGCGAGCTTGCTCGCTCCTACAGGGCATCACCCGTCAGAGCTCCACCGATCAATTCAACAGTCCACCCGTCAACCAGTGACCCTGCGACAGAGGCGACTCCCGCGAGCCGCCTGGGTGGGGTTCGGATCAATCGATCAAGGATCGACCTGGGCCATCAGCTCCGGGATCGATTCGGGTCGCTTGGCATAACGTTGCGCCAGCACCGCACAGACCATCAGTTGAATCTGGTGGAACAGCATCAGCGGCAGGATCAACACGCCAATGGTGCTGCCGGCGAACAACACCTGCGCCATCGGCACCCCGGTCGCCAGGCTTTTCTTCGAGCCGCAGAAAAGAATGGTGATGCGGTCTTCCTGATTGAAACCGAATGCCTTGCCCAGCACCGTCGAGGCCACCAATACCAGCGCCAGAACGATGCAGCAAGCCACCACCAGGCCAACCAGGTCCAGCAGCGGGATCTGATGCCACAGGCCTTCGATCACCGCTTGACTGAACGCCCCGTACACCACCAGCAGAATCGAACCCTGATCGACAAACTTCAACCAGCTCTTGTTGCGCGCCACCCAGTTGCCAATCCAGCGCCGTGCGATTTGCCCGGCAATGAACGGCAGCAGCAATTGCACGCTGATCTTGAGGATCGCATCGAGGGTCGAGGAGCCTTCGCCATGGACATTCAGCAGCAGGGTCACCAGCAACGGCGTGAGGAAAATCCCGAACAGGCTGGACGCCGCGGCACTGCAGATCGCCGCCGGAATATTGCCCCGCGCCAGCGACGTAAAGGCAATCGCCGACTGCACCGTCGCGGGCAGTGCGCAGAGGTACAGCATGCCCATGTACAAATCTTTGCCGATCAGCGGTGACAACACTGGTTTGAGCGCCAGGCCTAGCAGCGGGAACAGCACGAAGGTCAGGCTGAACACCAACAAATGCAGGCGCCAGTGCCCGGCACCGGCAATGATCGATTCGCGGGACAGCTTGGCGCCATGCAGGAAAAACAGCAGCGCGATGGCGATGTTGGTCAGCCAGCCAAAACCGACCGCGACCTGGCCGCTGGCGGGTAACAGGCTGGCGAGCGTGACCACGCCGATCAAGGTCAGGGTGAAGTTGTCGGGTAACAAACGGGGGCGCGTCATGGTTTGATCATCCGGGGGTTGCCAGTACGTGGAAGCGACTCTAACGTGACTGGATATTACCGACTAACGCCGATGAGCCAGCAGATGCCGACTAAAGGACATGACAAGAGTATCCGGCGCACTATCCCCGGGCTGTCCAGCCTGCCACGACCGCTCTACGGTCGCACCGAATCACTGCCCAATCGCGCACTGACCCGGCGTCACAGCCACCCGTGGGTGCAGCTGTCCTATGCGATTGCTGGCGTCCTCGAGATACAGACCGGCGCCGGGCGCTTCGTCGCCCCGCCGGAGCGCGCGGTGTGGATTCCGGCGGGCATGCCGCATCGGGTATTCAGCTCGCCGCGCACGGAAATGCGCAGCCTGTACATCGATTGCAGCGTCTCAACCTGGGCACCGCCCGGTTGCCATGTGCTGGGCGTCAGCGATTTGTTGCGCGAGTTGATCCGCACGTTCAGCCAGGTGCCGGTGGAATACGATCAGGACGGCCCGCACGGTCGGTTGGCCCAGGTGATTCTGGATCAGTTGGCCGAGGCGCCACAGATCGATTTGATGCTGCCGCTGCCCCAGGACAGCCGTTTGCGGCAGATCGCGCAAAGCCTGGAGTCGCACCCGGAGCAACAGACCACGCTCAGTCATTGGAGCGAGAAATTCGCGGTCACCGAGAAGACCCTCAGTCGCCTGTTCCTGCGCGACACGGGGCTGACCTTCCGCGCCTGGCGCCAGCGCTTGCGCCTGCTCGGCGCCCTGACGCCTCTGGAACAGGGCGAGCGAGTCACCGATGTGGCGCTGGCCTGCGGCTACGATTCGACATCGGCGTTTATCGCCGCCTTCCGCCAGCAGTTCGGTGAAACACCCGGTGAATTCTTCCGATAGGCCTGCAGTGGTTTTTTGTCGTGCGCGGGATTTGTGTTCGACATCAATCACCTGTAGGAGCGGGCTTGCCCGCGAAAGCGGTGATTCAGTCACCATTGATGGTGCCTGGCACACTGTCTTCGCTGGCTAGCCAGCTCCTACAGGGCCTTCGATTACTGATCGGACTTGATGCTGGTCCACACCCGTGTGCGCACACGCTCCATTTTTTGCGGCAATGGCTGCACCACGTACAAAGTCTTCAGCGCTTCGCTGGTCGGTGTCAGGTTGGGGTTGCCGGTGATGTCCTTGTTGATCATTACCAGCGAGTCCTTGTTTGCATTCGGGTAACCGAGGAAGTCGCTGATCGGCGCGATGACTTTCGGATCCAGCAGGTTATTGAGGAATTGGTGGGCCTCGGCGACGTTCTTCGCACTTTTTGGAATGGCGAAGGTATCGAACCAGATCGGCGCGCCCTCTTTCGGCAGACGCCAATCGACAACTACGCCGTTACCCGCTTCTTTGGCCCGATTGCCGAATTGATAGAAGCTGCCTGAGTAACCGATGGCCACGCAGATGTCGCCGTTGGCGATGTCGGTCATGTATTTGGCGGAGTTGAAGTAGGTGACGTATGGGCGAACCTTGAGCATCAGCGCCTTGGCTTTTTCGTAGTCATCCGGGTTCTGGCTGTTCGGGTCCAGACCCAAGTAATGCAGGGCCAGCGGCAGGATCTCCGATGGCGAGTCGAGCATCGCGACGCCACATGACTTGAGCTTGGCCATGTTCTCGGGCTTGAACACCAGGTCCCAGCTGTCCACCGGCGCATTGTCACCGAGCGCCGCCTTGACCTTGGCCGGGTTGAAGCCGATCAACACCGTGCCATACATGTAAGGCACGCCGTACTGGTTGCCCGGGTCGTTCTTGTCCAGCAACTTGAGCAACGCCGGGTCCTGGTGCGACCAGTTCGGCAGCTTGGACTTGTCGAGTTTCTGGAACACGCCGGCCTTGATCTGGGTTTCGATGAACTGGTTCGACGGCACCACCAGGTCGTAACCGGAGTTGCCGGTCAGCAATTTGGCTTCCAGGGACTCGTTGGTGTCGAAGGTGTCCCAGGTCACCTTGATCCCGGTGTCCTTGGCGAAATCCTGGGGCACGGACGGCAGGATGTAGTCTGCCCAGTTGTACACGCGTAGTTCGCGCTGCTCGGCGTGCACCGCGCAGGCCAGCAGTGACAGTCCGCAGACGGTGGCGCCCAGCAAGCGTTTCATTGTGTCCATGGATCATTTCCCCAAGTGTGGCGTGAGTTCGATGTTTTTATGTTCTGTACACGGCAGCGGCCTTGAAAATAGCCAAGGGCAAGGAAGTGAAGCGTCTGGTTGTGATTTGAACCGGGTTGGCTGACTCTGCCACCCGCCTCTGATTCTTGCTGACGGCGGCCGCGGTTTACAGCCTGAGGCAGGCCAAAAGGAGACCGAAACGGCCAAAATCAGTGTCCGTATTGATCAGTGCGATGCGCCAGTTAGTCCAAACAGCCGATGCCTGCGCAACGCGGTGGCTGCTTATTGCGCATCACACCAACAACAAATCGCGAGGCGTCGATGCGTGCTTCACTCCTGCTTGCCCTGCCCCTGCTCGGCCTGCTCAGTGCCTGTTCCGAACCCTATGACCCGCAACCGCTGACCAGCGCCGGCCAAGCCACCGCGTTGATCGGTGGTGCGGCCAGCGCCCGTCCGTTAAGCGGTGCCGTGCCGGCCAACCCGTTCATGGCGCGCAACGGCAGCAGCTACATGCATGCCGATGGCTACAGTTCCGACACGCACCCCGGCCCCGGTCCGTTGGGCCAAGACATGCAAACCAGCAGCCGCGACGGCAGCCGCAAGCCCGGCGGCATGTGCCCGATTCACACCTTCGACCAGCAGGGCCGCCTGGTGGTGCTGTGCGCCAACCTGATGCAGTTCGAACTGCAATTGCTCGAACCGCGCACCCTCAAGTTGCTGGCCCGCTACCCGCTGCCACCGCGTCCGTCGACGTTCCATGCACTGATCACCCTGGACCCGGACAAGATCATGGCGGACACCTCCGGCGCCTATTTCTATGTCGATGAACACAATCGCGTGGTCATCGCCGATGCCGAGCAGCACATCCAGCGCGTCGTGCATCACCAGGACGCTACCGGCGCGTGGTCATTCGAGAAGGTCGATGACTGGGACCTGAGCGCCAATGTCCCGCACGATTGCGTGCGCCCGACCTCGTGGTTCCCCAAGGGTGAATGCGACCCGATCACCGGGGTCATGCCCGATCACCTGGGCTTGATCTGGTGGATCACCCGGCGTGGACGCATCGGCACGCTGAACCCGAACACTGGCGCAATACAGGGCATTCAACTGGCCAACGAAGAAATCCAGAACGGCTTGTCGGTGGCGACCGATGGCGTTTACCTGGTGTCTGATCACGCCATGTACCGCTTCGCCGCCGATGCCGAAGGCAAGCCCGTGCAAGGCTGGCGCGAAGCCTACGACCGTGGCACCGGGCGCAAGGTCGGCGCGATCAACCAGGGCAGCGGCACCACCCCGACCCTGCTCGGCGAGCGCTACGTCACCATCACCGACAACAGCGACGGACGCATCAACCTGCTGGTCTACCGTCGCGAGCAGGACTTTGCCGGCCATCGCCTGATCTGCAAGCTGCCGGTGTTCGACAACAACGCCTCGGCCACCGACAACTCGGCCATCGGCTGGGGTCGCTCGATCATCCTTGAGAACAACGCCGGCTACACCAGTGCCTTCGCCCAGAAAGACTGGGGCGCCGTGCACGGTGGCATCAGCCGTATCGACATCCGCCCCGACGAGTCGGGCTGCGATCAGGTCTGGGCATCGAAAGAACGCTCGCCGTCGGTGGTTCCGAAACTGTCGGTAGGCAATGGCCTGCTGTACTTCTACACCTTCGAGCCACAAACCGACGGCGAGAATGCCTGGTACCTGATGGCACTGGATTTCGCCAGCGGCAAGACTCAGTTCAAGGCGCTGACCGGTGTCGGCCAGGCCTTCGACAACAACTGGTCACCGATCACCCTGGCACCGGATGGCACGGCGTATGTCGGGACTTTCGGCGGGCTGGTGGCGGTGTGGGACAAGGGCGTGAACCCAAGCGCCAGCCAACCTTGAAGGTAAGCTTTTTTGTAGGAGCGAGCCTGCTCGCGAAAGCAATCTACCCGACGCGTTGATGCCGACGGTTACACCGCCTTCGCGAGCAGGCTCGCTCCTACAGAACGTTGGGCTGACGGGCTTGTGAAGCACTGGGCTATTATCAAACGAGGTGAACGTCGTTTTGTGGCGGTTTTTCATCAAACTGACATGAGCGGCAGTGCTCGCTGTCTGCTCGTGCGCCCCTACAAGAGCCATAGCCCATGAACGACCCAATCGAACTGTACGGCGCCAACACCGGCAACAGCCTGCGGGCAGCGATTGCCCTGGAAGAGTCGGGCGTCGCCTACACCGCTCGCCGGCTCGACCTGTACGCACAGGAGCACCGTGGGCCGGCCTTCCTGGCGCTGAATCCGGCCGGGAAAGTGCCGACCCTGATCGATCACGGGATAACGCCGGTGCTGGTCATCAATCAGTCCAACGCCATCATCCAGTACGCCGATACCAAGGCACCTGGACGGCTGGCACCGTCGCAACCGGGGCCTGCGCGCACCCGGGTGATCGACCGCTACTTCTTTTTCGTCACCGATGTCATCGCCCCCAGCCATGCCGCTTTTTTCCTGCACCAGGCGGGACACGACAAGGCCGCAGCGCTCATCGACCTGCGGGTGATCGAGCAACTGACCTACTCGGAAAGCTTTCTGACGGCCGGTTTCATGGCCGGCGAGCAGTTCTCGATGGCCGACATTTCGGCGTTCACCATTGCCACCGCGTTCCGGGATCGGCTGGACTGGAAGCAGTTGCCACAGCTGTCGCGCTGGTTCGACACGATTGAAGCCAGGCCCGCCGTACAGCGCGGCCTGAAGGTGTTCAAGGTTTATTGAGCGGACCGTGAAAACAGAAATGCCCGACAAAGCGCCGGGCATTTTCAGTCAACACGAAACGCTTTTGCCTCAGTCGGTGTAGCCCAATTTCACCGAACGGTTGTGCGCCGGCTGATTGCGCGTCGCGAGGCAGTAATACAACGGACATGTCACCAACAGGCCCACTAGCCATGACAAGTCCGCGCCGTCGACCAGGTTGGCGTACGGGCCTACGTACAGCGAGGTATTGGCAAACGGTAACTGCACGATGATGCCGATGAAGTAGGCAATGATCGCGTGCAGGTTGAAGCGACCGTAAATGCCCCCGTCCGCGCGGAAGATCGAGGCGATGTCATAGCGACGGCCCTTGATCAGGTAGAAGTCGATCAGGTTGATCGAGGCCCATGGCACCAGCACCAGCAACAGCGCCAGGATCAGGCCGATGAACTGCGAAATGAAGTTCGCCGAAGCACCCAGCGCCACCACGCAGCACCCCGCCAGTACGATGCTCGACAACACCACGCGCACCTTGATGCTCGGCGTCCACTGGCTGGCGAAAGTCTGGATCGAGGTGATGATCGACAGCACCGCGCCATACAGATTCAGGGCGTTGTGGCTGATGATGTTGAGCAGGAACAACACCATCAGGATCGGCCCCAACCAACCGGTGGATTGTTTGACCGCCGCCATTGCCTCGGTGCCTTCCGGAGTCGCCAAAACCGCCACGGCACCAAAGGAAAAGGACAGGATCGTGCCCAAGGTCGCGCCCAGGTAGGTGGCGAAGAATGGCCGGGTGATCCCGATGTCCGCTGGCAGGTAGCGCGAGTAATCCGAGACATACGGCGAGAAGCTGATCTGCCAGATGATGCCCAGCGACACCGTGGCCAGCCAGCCCGACAGGTTGAACCCACCGCGGGTGAAGAAGTCCGCCGGCAGGTCATGGGCGAAGATAAAGAGGAAACCGGCGAGCAAGGCGCTGCCCATGACCCAGGTGCCGATGCGGTTCAGGGTATGGATGAAGCGATAGCCGATCACCCCGATGGCCGTGGCGCTGAGGGCACCGATCAGGATGCTCGCCGGGACCGGAACCGAAGGCGCAATGCCGACAATCGACTTGCCCGCCAGCACGATGTTGGAAATGAAGAAGCCGATGTAGATCACTGCGGCGAAGAACACGATCAGCAGAGCGCCGTAGCGGCCGAACTGACCGCGGCTCTGGACCATCTGCGGAATCCCCATGCACGGCCCTTGGGCCGATGCGAGGGCAATCACCACGCCACCGATCATGTGCCCGAGAGCTATCGCCAACAAACCCCAGAACAGATTGAGGTGGAACACCTGGACCACCATGGCGCCGGTGACAATGGGCAGTGGCGCAATGTTGGTGCTGAACCACAGGGTGAATAGATCGCGGGCCTTCCCGTGGCGCTCTGCGAGTGGAACGTAGTCGACCGTGTGGTTCTCGATCAACGGATCTTGCCGGGACATCTGGGACATGTGCATGAACTCGAGTTTGTCTGTTCTTATCTTTGTATGAAGCCAAACCGGGGGGACTCTGCGGTCGCCCCTCAGATGCCGACCATATTATGGTATTCCAAACTTTAAACAAGACTGATCCGGTCTTTGCACGGGCATCTGAACCGGCATCCTGCCTGATCCACGCCAGCACTGGCTAGCTGAAAGCCCCGTATTCACTGAGTTTCCGACGCAAGCGCTACGTTTATCGGTTCACCAAAAAAGACCTTGCAAACGATGTATTACGGTATACCATCAGACCTACAAACACATAATAACCGCGTCACACCACCCGAGGACCGTCCAATGATCGATGCCGCCATCTACAAACAAGTCATGGGTTCTTTCCCGTCCGGAGTGACCGTGATCACCACCCTGGATGACGACGGGCAGATCGTCGGCCTGACCGCCAGCGCCTTCAGTTCGCTGTCGATGGACCCGGCCCTGGTGTTGTTCTGCCCCAACTACAGCTGCGATTCCTACCCGGTGTTGATCAAGAACAAGCGTTTCGCCATTCACGTCTTGTCCGGCGGTCAGCAAAGCGAGGCCTATGCCTTTGCGCGCAAAGGCAAGGACAAGGCCCAGGGGATCGAGTGGACACTGAGCGAGTTGGGTAACCCGATTCTGGCCAACGCCACGGCGGTGATTGAATGCGAGTTGTGGCGCGAATATGAAGGTGGCGACCACGCGATCATGGTCGGCGCCGTGAAAAACCTCATCGTGCCCCAGCAGAGCAGCGGGCCGCTGGTGTATTGCCACGGCAAGATGGGCGCCCTGCCCGTTCTGGCCTGACCCCTGTAGGAGCGGGCTTGCCCGTTACGAGTCCGGCACATTCAACATCGATGTCGCCTGACACTCCGCCTTCGCGGGCAAGCCCGCTCCTACAGGGTTGCTCTGACCAGACAGAAAAACTTGCACAAACCATGTATTACGGTATACCAATAATCAACAGGCCGGCGATCGACAGGCCAACAACAAAAGATCCGAGGTAAGCGTCATGAAGTTTTCCCTGTTCGTACACATGGAACGTTGGGACGAAAGCGTCAGCCATCGCCAGTTGTTCGAAGACCTGACCGAACTGACCCTGATGGCCGAGGCCGGCGGTTTCAGCACCGTGTGGATCGGCGAACACCACGCCATGGAGTACACCATCTCGCCAAGCCCGATGCCGCTGTTGGCCTATCTGGCCGGCAAGACCACCACCATCCACCTCGGCGCCGGTACCATCATCGCGCCGTTCTGGCATCCGCTGCGGGTGGCCGGTGAATGTGCATTGCTCGACGTGATCAGCAACGGGCGCATGGAAGTCGGTTTGGCGCGCGGGGCCTACCAGATCGAGTTCGACCGCATGGCCGGCGGCATGCCAGCGTCCTCCGGCAGCCAGGCGCTGCGTGAGATGGTCCCGGTGATACGCGCCCTGTGGAAAGGCGATTACGCCCATGACGGCGATATCTGGAAATTCCCTACCTCCACCAGCGTGCCCAAGCCGATCCAGCAGCCGAACCCACCGATGTGGATCGCCGCCCGCGACCCGGACTCGCACAACTTCGCCGTGGCCAACGGCTGCAACGTGATGGTCACGCCGCTGATGAAAGGCGACGAGGAAGTCCTCGACCTGAAGAACAAATTCCAGGCCGCCCTGGACAACAACCCTGGCGTGCCGCGCCCACAACTGATGGTGTTGCGTCACACCCACGTGCACACCGCCGATGATCCGCAAGGCTGGGAAGTCGGGGCCAAGGCGATCTCGAAGTTTTATCGCACCTTCGATGCCTGGTTCGGCAACAAGACCACTCCGGTCAACGGCTTCCTCGCGCCGAGCCCGGAAGAGAAATTCGCCGGTCGTCCCGAGTTCGAACTGGAAAGCCTGCACAAGACCGCGATGATCGGCACCCCGGAAGAAATCATTCCACGCATCAAGTACTACCAGGAACTGGGTGTCGACGAATTCAGCTTCTGGTGCGATAACAGCCTGCCCCACGCGGAAAAGAAAAAATCCCTGGCGCTGTTCATCAAGCACGTAGTGCCAGCGTTCCGCTGACCCGCACACCTCAACGAATGAAACGGCTACCCCGCTGCCCCCTGTGATCGCCCACTAAGCTTTCATAGGGGCTCATCGGAGATCATTGCCATGAACAACGTAGATATTGCTGCCATCGACCTCGGAAAATTCCTTTCATCTTCATGCTCAAGATGATCGCGGCCACGAGGTTCACCGCAAAAAGTGGGCGCGGTGCTGCCGCTGCTGTTCGTGATGCTGATCTACCTGGGCTTCTTCGTCAGCAACACCTTGCTTGCGGCCTAGGCGCTGGAGTCGATCAGCCCGCTGCCGATGTCCGGCAACGTCTACCTGATCGGCGCGTTGTGCTTTGTCGTCGCGCTCTTTGGCTATCGGGATGGCGTCGACTTGGCGTGGATTGTCGGGTTGCTGGTGCCGGCGCTGAGTTACTACTGGCTGATGAAACTCGGTAAACGTGCGCCGCTGCCGGCGTCCGCATAACGAAGATCACCTGTAGGAGCTGGCTTGCCAGCGAAGGCGGCTTGCCTGTCACACCGCATCGCCCGGTCGCCAGCAAGCCGGCTCCTACAGGATCAGGAATTTCAGGCAAAAAAAATCCCAGGCAGCTGATGGACGCCTGGGATTTAAAAATGCATAAACCGTGGTGGTGAACGCGGCGCGAATATTACGGAATATTTCGGCCTGTAACAAGATATTTTTACTCACCATCCAGTTACTAATACTTCTAACCCCTTAAATATCCACATTATTTCAAGGGCGACTAAAGAAACCAGCGATACTCCCGTGCACTGATGTCATGCAGAAATGCCAGCTGATCCTGGCGCTTGTTTTCGCAATAAACGTCGACAAACTCCGCTCCCAAGCCTTCGCGCACCGCCTCATGACGTTGCATGGACCGCACCGCTTCGAGCATTTCCAACGGAAAGTCGATGCCACTGCTGCGGTCTTCGTTGAGCGGCGCAATCGGTTCACGCTCCCCTTCCAGACCCTGCTCCAACCCGATCAGGATCGCCGCCAACGCCAGATACGGATTGGCATCGGCACCGGCCAGGCGATGTTCAATGCGCAGGTTCTTGATGTCCGACTCCGGAATCCGCAAGCAAGCATCGCGATCCTCGAAGCCCCAACTGGCGCGGGACGCGACGTTCACCGTGCCGCTCAAGCGGCGCATGGCGTTGTGGTTGGGGGCAAAAATCGGCATGCAGTGCGGCAGAACATCCAGGCAACCGGCCACCGCATGGCGCAACGCCCGCTGCCCGTTCGCCGCCAACAGGTTATTGCCGGCCTGGTCATACAGGCTCACATGCACGTGCATGCCGCTGCCAGGGTGCTGCAAGTAGGGTTTGGCCATGAAGCTGGCGCGGTAGTTGTGCTTGAGCGCCACGCCTCGGGTGCTGCGACAGAAAAGGGCGGCCCAGTCGGCGGCACGCAGGCCGTCATCGCAATGGCCGAAGTTGATTTCAAACTGACCCGGACCGAGTTCGGCGGTGATCACCGTGGCATCGATGCCCTGAGCGCGCGCCGTCTCGACCATTTCATCGAGCACCGGAGCAAAGCGCGACAAGCGCTCGATGTGCATGTTCGGCTGATCATCGGCATCGCCGGTCAACTCGTCACGGGGGAACTGTGGCAAGCCGTCCTTCAAACGGCTGTCGAACAGGTAAAACTCCAGCTCGAAGGCCACCACCGGGAAAATGCCTTTACCGTGCAGCCGGTTCAACACCTGCGCCAACACTTCGCGGGGTTCGAATTCGATGGGTTTTGCCGTGCCGTCGGACGTGATCAGCATTTGGCCCAGCGGCTGCTTCTCCCAAGTCACCAGCTTCAGCGTGCCGGGTACCAAACGGCGCAGCGCATCCGGATCGCCGTCGTTGAAGCAGTAATCACCAATCTTGAACAGCCCGCCCTGGGTGCCGAGCAACACGCAGTTCTGCGGCAGCTTCAGCGCACTGCCGGCCGCGACTTTTTCCAGCATCTCGATCGGGTAGCGCTTGCCGTAGAAATGCCCCGGAATGTCCAGGGAAATCAGGTCGACGTAACGCACTTCGGGGTTGCAATGGCGGAAGTTGCGAACCTCGGCCAGCAGTTCAGAGCACACAGCATCCATCGTTTTGGTCCTTGTTGTTATCAGGTGTAAACCCAAAGCACGCGGGTCAGTTGGTCGGACAGGTTGCCGTAGCGACAGTGCGCATGGCTGGCCAGTTGAAAACTGTCACCTTGGCGCAAGGTCACCGGATCGTTGTCGTCCAGCCACAGGGTCAGTTCGCCTTCGAGGACGTAACCGCCCTGCTCCGAGCTGTCCTTCATATGCCGGTCACCACTGCTGGCGCCGGGTTCGAGCTGGCTTTCGAGCATCGAGAACGAGGCGCGCATTTTTGGCGAGACGAGGATGTCGGTGATGCCGTCGGCGTAGTACAGCGTGCGGCGCTCGTCCGGCCGGGTGACCCAAGGCAAGGCCATGGGTTTGGGCAGGCTGTAGAAGTAGGTGGTTGGCACGCCGAGGGTTTCGCTGATGGCGGTGAGGTCCGCCACCGTCGGGCGCGACAGACCGCGCTCGACCTGGGACAGGAAACCCACGGAGCGGCCGATTTTGTCTGCCAGCTCCTTGAGCGTGTACTTCTTGTGCTTGCGCAGGTCCTGAATCAGGATCGCCAGCGCCGAGATTTCTTCTTGCATGTCCATCAAGAGGCTTCCAGAAAGTGTCGCTTCAAATGCTGTCGCGCAGTCGATACCAGGCCTTGCCGATGGCTTCCAGCGGCGCTGCGAAATATTTGCCGCCGGGGAAGCTGCCGTTGTTCAGGCCCTGGTACAGCGACAGTTCGTCGGGCTGACCGAGGATCGCCTCGGATACCGCACGCGCCGCCGCCAGCGTCGGCAGCACGCCATGCCCGGAATAGCCCTGCATCCAGTACAAATCGCCGCGGCGGCCAATATCCGGCGTGCGTTTAAGCGTCAGGTCGATGTGTCCACCCCAGGCAAACTCCAGATCGACCCCGGTGAGTTGCGGGAACACACGCTCCAGGAACGGCCGGGTTGCCACGGCGATATCCTTGGGCATGCCGCCCAGGTAAGTGCAACCACCGCCGAACAACAAGCGGTTATCCGGGGTGCGCCGGAAATAATCGAGCACGAACTGGTTGTCGGTCACGCACACGTTGCTCGGCAACAGCGCGATGGCCTGGTCCCGAGTGAGCGGCGCCGTTGCGACCTGGTACGTGCCGACCGGCAACACGCAACTGGCCAGTTGCGGGTCGAGTCGATCCAGATAAGCGTTGCACGCCAGCACCAGCACTTTGCCGCGAATACGCCCGCGCCCGGTCGTCACCACAAAGCCATCGCCCTGCTCGCTATAGCTCAACGCCTTGCTTTGCTCGTAGATATGCCCGCCTGCCCGTTCAATTGCATCGGCAAGACCCAAAGCCAGTTTCAGCGGGTTCAAATGCCCGCCTTCGGGATCGAACAGGCCGGCCTGATAGCGATCGCTGGCCACCCACTCCGGTAACTGTTCCCGGGCAATGAACTGCAATTTGTCGTGGCCCCACTTGTGGCTGGCCTCGTGTTGCCATTCGGTCAGCAAGCCGACCCGACGGGGCATCACCGAAGTCCAGAGATGGCCGGCACGGTAGTCACAATCGAACTCATGACGGCCCGGCAAATCACGCAGTTCGCGCGCCGCCCAGCGCATGCCGTCCCACAATCTGCGCGCCCGCTCGTAACCCAGCGCAGCCTCCAGCGGTGGCATGTCACACGACCAACCCAGAATCGCCTGACCGCCGTTACGCCCGGATGCAGCCCAGGCCACCCGACTGGCTTCGAGCAAGGTCACGCGCTTGCCCGCCAGCGCCAAGCGCAGAGCCGTGTGCAAGCCACTGAAACCGGCTCCGATAATCAGCACTTCGGTGTCTTGTTCACCTTCCAGTGCGGCTCGATTGACCAAGCGATCGGCGCAACTATGGGCGTAATAACTGGCGACATGCTGACTGGCGTGCTGAAACATACGGCCTCGTGAAATTTTGTATTTTTAATTTCATGAAAAAATACACGGTAAATTTCACACAGGCAAATCATGCGCAAAAAAAACCGCCCAAGCGAACCTGGGCGGTTTTTTGATTCAGGCGTGTCAAGCAATCCGGAATCAACGAATCTGCGGCAGCCTATGCGGTATCGCGCCTTACAAACAGTCGCGAACGATTTTGCGCAGGTCACCCGATTTGGCCCAGGGTGGCCCCTGGTACAAGGACACCTGGCTGCCTTCCTTGTACTTGACGACGTCCAGCACTTCGTCAGCCGTGATCACGCTGGGTGCAGTGATCCGGTAGCCATTGGAAATGGAAACCTGCGTGGTTTTCGGTATCTCTTTTTGCCAGGCCGGCAACACGCACGCGGCATATTCTTTTGGCGCTTTCTCACTGTGCTTGCTGACATTCGGCTCGCCCGGTACCAGCGACGCCGGCAACGAACACCCGGCCAGCAATGCCAGCACCACTCCCCCCATCAACATCCGCATGGCGCATCCTTAGGTCCGGAAAATGAAAATGTAGCTCGCTGTCGCCCGACCATCCACCCATGGCATGCTTAGCGCCAGTCATTGATAGCAACTTGCCGGTTTAGTTCCTTGCGTTCAGGTGTTCCATCCATCTTTCGTAGGCTTGGTGCTGCCATAGCGTCACCCGCTCCCACTCCGGCCCGCTGAGTTGGTGGGCCGATATCAGGTTCATCATCTCGGAGGTGGCCGCATCCAGATCGGCGATCAACTCATGGGCCTGTGCCCGGAAATCTTCTGTCGTGATCATTTGACGTCGCCCTGCCCTATGGAAAAACCGCCACGTGAATAGGACAGCGGATTTTCACGTTCGCCACCGGTTTCCCGACCAATGGAAACCCCGTTGAATCAGACGAACACAACGCCCCGTGCGGCAATCGGGTCTAAAATTTCGGAGTGCAACATTCAGGAGGTCAATATGTGGCTCAACGAATCAGAACAGGTGCTTCGGCGTGATCTGCAAGGGCTTGCGTCAGATTTGCGCTGGTCGGCGATAGAACTGCTGCGCATCGAGCAGCAATTGCGCCAAAGCGGCAACGAAGCCGACGCGCAAGCCATTCAGAGACTGTGTGCATTGTTTCAGGGAGATGAAGAAAAACTGTCCGGCTATGCCGAGGAAGTGAAAGCCAAGGTTATCAGCCGCAACAAGGCCCTATAACGGGAGCGCTGCCATGAACAGGCCTCGATTCGCGCAGGCTTTGGTACTGACCGTGTTGGCAGGCTGCAGCACCGATTCCATCTACCAGGACCCGTCAGCTTCGATGGGCGTGGCCTGGTCGACCACAAGAGTTTCATGACCTGCGCGCAGTGGAGTCGCCTCCAGTAAAAAGAACGGGAACCGTCCCACAGCAGCGGCGGCGGTTACTGATCGCTTCACAGCAAAAGCCCCGGAAGACCGGGGCTTGAAGGCTGCTTCATTTGGTCGTATGGGCACTCGCCGGCTTGCCGGTGCGAGCCCTGTAGCCCGGCAGCGATGCCGCAAACGCCAAGGCCTCCTCTCGACTGGCAAACGATCCAAGCCGGTCACCCTGGGTGCAGACCCGCCAGGGACCGTTGTTCACGCTGAGTACGTCATAACCGTTCATGTGCATTTTGTTCAACATCGGAACACTCATAGTCACCTCCTTTCAGGCAGTGATATCCGGCTGACGTGCCTACCTTACACCCGCCCTTCTCCCAAATACCGACCAGACGTCGCCGAGGAAATTCCAGATAACGGGCGCACTTTTTGTCACATTGACCGTTCAAATGATGCCAACAGCCACCCGATCGAGGTCCTGGCCGAATGCTGCACTTCACGCCTGTGTCATAAAACGGTCTGGAGCTGGAAGCGGACGGCATAGTCCCGGATTGCACTCCCCTCAGCCTTGATCACCACCACCCACGGGCATGACCATGCCGGTGATATAGGACGCGTCGTCGCTGGCCAGAAACAGAATCGCCGCCGCTTGTTCATCCAGTGTTCCGTAGCGTTTCATCAAACTGCTGTCGAGGGTTTGGTCGACGATCTGCTGATACCAGATTTTTTCCTGTTCGCTTTGCGCCGCACTGTTGCGTGGAATGACCCGTGGCGGTGCTTCGGTGCCACCCGGCGCGGTGGCATTGACCCGCACACCCCGTCCGGCGGTTTCGAACGCCAGGCAAGCGGTCAAGGCATTCACCCCGCCCTTGGCCGCGCCATAGGGCACGCGGTTGAGGCTGCGGGTGGCGATTGACGACACATTGACAATCGCCCCGCTGCCCTGCTCCAGCATGAATGGCAACGCGGCATGGCAACACCACAAGGTCGGAAACAACGAACGACGGACCTCGGCCTCGATCTGCGCCGCTTCATAATGCTCGAACGGCTTGGCCCAGATCGTGCCACCCACGTTATTGATGAGCACATCCAGTCGCCCGAAGCGCTCGACCGCCGTTTGCATCACCCGGCTGCAGTCCTCGTACTGTTCAAGGTCGGCGGTCAGGGCCAGCACCTGGCACGTCGCAGCCAGTTGTTGCTGGACGTCGAACACCGTCTCGGAACGATCCACCAGGATCAGCTTCGCGCCCTCTTCAGCCATGCGCTCGGCTACCCGCCGACCGATGCCTTGTGCGGCGCCGGTGATCAGCGCGACTTTGTCTTGAAATCTGTTCATGTGTCCCTCATCGGTCAATATCGGCTCAGACGAAACCACAACCCTGTAGGAGCGAGCCTGCTCGCGAAAGCGGACTTACAGGCGCCAGGGGTCGGCGTCGCGCACAAAATGTGCGGTCACTTCCACAGGGGATCGGCTCACGCCGCGCTGGCGGCGAACTTTTCGTAGAAGAAGTTGGCCGGTGCGATGCCTTGTTCGCGAATGAACTGGCTGACCGCCTCGACCATCGGCGGCGGGCCGCACAGGTAGACGTCGACGTCGCCATTGTTCAAATGCCTGGGCTCGATGTGCTGGGTCACATAGCCCTTGAGCGGGTGCCGACTTTCCGGGCTGGCAACGCAGGCGCTGAAGGTGAAATTCGCAATCCGCTTCGCCAGGGCTTCGAGGCGATCCAGTTCGACCAGGTCCAAATCGTGGGTCACGCCATAGATCAAATGCAGCGGATGCTCACTGCCCTGCTCGGCGATCTTCTCCAGCATCGCGGTGAACGGCGCCAGCCCGGTGCCACCGGCCAGCAGCAACAGCGGCCGACGGATATCGCGCAGGTAGAAACTGCCCAGAGGGCCCGCCAGGCTCATGCTGTCGCCGGCCTTGGCCATGCCGGTCAGGAAGCTGCTCATCAAGCCGCCCGGCACGTTGCGAATCAGGAAACTGACCTCGCCATCACGCTGCAACGAGCTGAACGAATAAGCACGGGTCTGCTCGCTGCCCGGAATTCCCAGGTTCACGTACTGCCCCGGCAGGAACGCCAGTTTGCTCAAGGACTCGCCCTTGATCGACAGCGCGATGGTGCTGTCGGACAGTTGCCGTACGGCGCTGATGGTCGCGTCGTAACTGGCCTGCCGTGTACGGCAGACCTCTGAAGACGTCGGCACGCGCACCACGCAATCACTTTGGGCGCGCATCTGGCAGGTCAGGACAAAACCCTGCTTTGCCTCTTCGGGGCTGAGGGCGTCTTCGATGTACTCCTCGCCCAAGTCGTATCGACCCGCCTCGGCAAAACACTTGCAGGTGCCGCAGGCGCCGTCGCGGCAGTCCAGCGGGATGTTGATGCCCTGGCGGTACGCGGCATCGGCCACGGTTTCGCCGGCATTGGCGTCGATGAACCGGGTGACGCCGTCTTCGAAATTGAATGCGATTGAATGGGTCATGACGGCTGCCTTACAAGTGGTAAACATCGATCAGCTGACGAACGTAGTCGTTCTTCAGGATCACTTTCTTGACCAGGATCAGCGGGCTTTCACCGCGCACGTCGAGGGTGTAGAAACTGCTGCCGAAATAGCTGTCGACGGTCTTGTAGCGAAAACTCAGGGTGTGCCAGTTGAAGCGCACCTTGCACACACCGTCGGCCTGTTCGAGCAGCTCGATGTTGCTGATGTTGTGCGAGGTGCGGGTGTCCGGCACGCTGGCGCTGGAGCGCTCGGTCTTGATGCGGAAGATGCGGTCTTCCAGCCCCGTGCGGTTGCCGTACCAGATCAGCGAAATTTCCCGCTGCGGATCCTCGGTCAATTCGTCGTTGTCGTCCCACGACGGCATCCAGAACGTCGCGTGTGCGGCGTACAGTTCCAGCCATTCGTCCCACTGGCGATCATCGAGGTAGCGCGCTTCGCGGTAGAGAAAATCGCGCACGGCATCAAAGGTGATGGTCATTGCACGTCCTCCACGGCGATCAGCTTCGACTGCTCGGCAGCCAGGGCCTTGAGCATGGTCTGTTGCCAATACTTGTGTTGCAGCACGAACAGCCCCTCGTCCTCGGTGCGTACACCGCTGAGCAACGGATGCAGGTCGATTTCCCTGGCGGCGTCGTCGGCGCCTTCGATCCAGTGTTCGGCGCCGCGGGACATGTCGTTCCAGGTGGTGACGCTGCCCTGGTAGCTGGTCTGGCAGGAGCGGAACTCCTCCAGGTCGTCGGGCGTGGCCATGCCGCTGACGTTGAAGAAGTCCTCGTACTGGCGAATGCGGCTGGAGCGGGCGTGGTCGCTTTCGCCTTTGGGGGCGATGCAGTAGATGGTGATCTCCGTGCGATTGACCGAGATCGGCCGGGCGATGCGGATCTGCGAGCTGAACTGGTCCATCAGGTACACGTTCGGGTACAGGCACAGGTTGCGCGAGTTCTCGATCATCCAGTCGGCGCGGGCCTTGCCGAAGTCCTGGGCCAGCTCATCGCGACGCTCGTACAACGGACGGTCCTCGGGGTTGGACCAACGGGTCCAGAGCAGCATGTGGCCCTTGTCGAAGGAATAGAAACCACCGCCCTGCTTGGCCCAGGTGCCGGCGCTCATGGTTGGGTTGGTGTCACCCGCTTCACGCTGCTTGCGCTGGTTTTGGGTGGCGGCGTAGTTCCAGTGCACGGAGCTGACGTGGTAACCATCGGCGCCGTTTTCCGCGGTGAGTTTCCAGTTGCCTTCGTAGAGGTAGCTCGACGAGCCGCGCAGCACTTCCAGGCCATCGGCGGACTGGTCGACGATCATGTCGATGATCTTCGCCGACTCGCCCAGGTGTTCGACCAAGGGCAGCACGTCGGCGTTCAGGCTGCCGAACAGGAAGCCACGATAGGACTCGAAACGCGCCACGCGGGTCAGGTCGTGGGAGCCCTCGCAATTGAAGCTCGCCGGGTAGCCGGCGTTGGCCGGGTCCTTGACCTTGAGCAGCTTGCCGGAGTTGTTGAAGGTCCAGCCGTGGAACGGGCAGGTGTAGGAACTCTTGTTGCCAGACTTGTGCCGGCACAGGGTCGCGCCACGGTGACTGCACGCGTTGATGAAGGCGTTGAGCACACCGTCCTTGTTGCGCGCGATGAAGATCGACTGGCGCCCCATGGTGGTGGTGTAGAAATCGTTGATGTTGGGGATCTGGCTTTCGTGGGCCAGGTACAGCCAGTTGCCTTCGAAGATGTACTGCATCTCCAGGTCGAACAGCCGCGGGTCGGTGAACATCTCGCGTTTGCAGCGATAGACGCCCTGTTCTTTGTCGTCTTCGAGCAGGGCGTGAAGGTATTCGGGTCGCAGGGTCATGGCCGCCGCCTCCATTGTTTTTATTCAGGCAGGGCCATGCTAGGACGGGGCGATGGGGCGGACTATCCGCGGGGTGCAGACCATTATCCGTTTTGTGCAGGGCTTGGGATGGACACCAATCCCTTGTAGGAGCTGGCTTGCCAGCGAAAGCGGTGGGTCAGCAAGATAAATGGCGACTGACACGCCCTCTTCGCTGGCAAGCCAGCGCCTACAGGGGATATTGATTCAGTGACGACGCTTGAGGGTATCGGAGGGCAATTCGCCGAACTGTCTGCGGTAGCTGTCGGAGAACCGCCCCAGGTGCAGGAAGCCGTAGTCCATCGCCACTTCGGTGATGTTGCGCACGTTGCAGGTCGGGTCGCGCAGGCACGCGTTGATCGATTCAAGGCGCTTGCGGCGGATGTAGTTTTTCGGCGTGTCACCGGCGTTGCGCTCGAACAATCCGTACAGTGAACGCAAGCTCATGTGGGCCTGGCGCGCGAGGGCTTCACCGTCGAGGTCCTGCTTGAGGTGACGGGCAATGTAATCGGCAATCGCCTCGAACGTGGCCGCCTGAGATCCGCTGCTGAAGCGACTGACGTTGGTTTTCATCAGGCTCAGCATCTTGCTGGTGATGATCTGCGCGTAATGCTCCTGTACGCGGGGGATCTGCTCCGTGGCCTCGGCTTCCTGGCAAATCATCGCCAGCAGGTTGACGAACCCTTCCAGCTCGCCCAGTTGGTAGCGATTCTCGAGGAACCGCACGCCCTGCCCCGGATACTCCCAGCGCTGCTCATCGCACACCGATTCGAACAAGCGGGTGGGAATCTTCAGGATGAATTTTTCGCAATCGGCGGAGTACGTCAGGTCCACCGGATCGTCGGGATTGATCAACAACAATTCGCCGGGGGCGAAGTAATGTTCCTGCCCGTGCCCGCGCCACAGGCAATGCCCGCGCAGCAACACTTGCAGGTGATAGATGTTCTCCAGCGCGCCCGAGGTGACCCGCACACTGGCGCCGTAGCTGATGCGGCACAAGTCGAGGCTGGCGAATTTGCGATGGTCGAGACTGGCCAGCGGCCTTCCTGCACGGGGCATGAGGATGCAATGGTTGCCGACGTGCTGGTTGACGTAGCCCGACACCGCATAAGGGTCGGCCTGGTCGAACACCCGGCTGCGCTGACTCAACAGTTGCGCTTGCATCATCAGGTCACTCTCGTTGTTGTCAAAGGGGTTGCCCCACCCCTTGTAGGAGCGAGCCTGCTCGCGATGGTCTCTAACGATAGCGCGTGTTTACTGGCTAAACGTGGCGTTCTCAAGTCCATCGCGAGCAGGCTCGCTCCTACAGGGTGTGTTGTCAGTCTTCCAGTGCGCGAACCCGCTCCATGCGCTGTTGCTCTTGCGGCTGGGCCGTCGATTGCAAGGTGAAGTCAAACTCGATCTCGGCAAACCGCCCGCTCACGCCATGGGCCGCTGCACGCTGCTGATCATCGCTGAAGGTGATCTTTGCAATCAACTCGTCACGGGTAGCGTAGGCGAAATCGTCATGCAGGTACTTTTCGCCATCGAGGTTGATCTGGGTGGTCAGGTGACGATGATCCGGCGCGCAAATGAAGAAGTGCACGTGCGCCGGGCGCTGGCCGTGACGGCCCAGTTGATCGAGCAATTGCTGGGTCGGACCGTCCGGTGGGCAGCCGTAGCCCGACGGCACGATGCTACGGAAACGGTAGCGGCCTTCGGCATCGGTGACGATACGGCGGCGCAGATTAAATTCCGATTGCGCAGGATCGAAATATGAGTAAGTACCGCCCGTGTTGGCGTGCCAGACGTCCACCACGGCGCCGGCCAGCGGTTCACCAGCGGTATTGAACACACGACCTTGCATGAACAGGGTCACGCCTGGATCAACACCATCGTCGAGGCGCGCTTCGCCCTCGGACAGTGGCGCACCGGCCACGTACAGCGGACCTTCGATGGTGCGCGGCGTGCCGCCACTCTTGCCGGCCTGCTCGTCTTCGGCGTCCATCAGCAGATCGAGGTAGTGCTCAAGACCGATACCGGCCACCAGCAACCCGGCTTCCTGGCGCGCACCCAGCACGTTGAGGTAGTTGACGGCTTTCCAGAACTCTTCCGGCGTCACGGCCAGGTCTTCGATGATGTTGATCGAGTCCCGCAGGATGCGATACACCAGCGTCTTGGTGCGCGGGTTGCCCGCGTCGTTGAGCAGGCCGCTGGCCTCTTCGATAAATTTCTGGACTTCGGCAGTGTGGGAAATCTTGACGTTCATTTTTTAAGGTTCCTCATCTTGTAATTATTAGCGTAGCGAACTGAACAGGCTGGGTTCAGCGGTCATCGTCACGGATGGAAGACGGGTGCCGGCACATCGCGTCGATTTCGATGGCCATGTACGCAAACAGTGGCAATTGCATCAGCAGGTCATGCAGTTCCTGCACGCTGTCGACATCGAACACGCTGTAGTTGGCGTAGTGCCCGGCGATGCGCCACAGGTGGCGCCATTTGCCCTGCTCTTGCAGGCGCTGGGCCAGGGCCTTTTCGTCAGCCTTGAGTTTGGTGGCTGCCTCTGGATTCATGTCGACCGGCAGGTTCACGGTCATTTTTACGTGGAACAGCATAATGCTCTCCTCAGGCTTGATGAATGGCGGTAGATGTCTTGTCGCGGCGGAAGAACGCCAGGCGCTCCTCATCCAGGTTCAGGCCCAGGCCCGGCGTCTTTGGCACGTGCAGTTCGAAATCGCGGTACACCAGCGGCTCGCTGAGAACGTCCTCGGTCAGCAACAACGGGCCGAACAGCTCGGTGTCCCACGCCAGTTTGTTCAGGGTGATGAACGCCTGGGCCGAAGCCATGGTGCCGATGCCGCCTTCAAGCATGGTGCCGCCATACAGGGCGATACCGGCCGCTTCGGCGATAGAGGCCGTGCGCAGCACGGCTCTCGGGCCACCGTTCTTGGCGATCTTCAGGGCGAACACCGACGCCGCGCCTTCGCGGGCCAGGTTGAACGCATCTTCCACGCATTCGATGGATTCGTCGGCCATGATCGGCGCCGGGCTCATGGCGTTGAGGCGGGCCATGCCGGCGCGATTGTTGCGCGAGATCGGCTGTTCGATCAGGTCGATGCCATTGGTGCCAAGAATGCGGCAGGCACGAATCGCAACCGCTTCGTCCCACGCCTGATTGACGTCCACGCGCACACTGGCGCGGTCGCCCAGGGCTTTCTTGATGGCGATGACGTGGGCCAGGTCGCGGTTGACCTCGCCTGCACCGATCTTCAGCTTGAAGATGCGATGACGGCGCAGGTCGAGCATTTTTTCTGCTTCGGCGATGTCTTTATCGGTATCACCACTGGCCAGGGTCCAGGCAACGGGCAGCGCATCGCGAACACGGCCGCCGAGCAATTCGCTGACCGGCAGGCCGAGGCGTTTGCCCAAGGCGTCGAGCAGTGCGGTTTCGATGCCGGACTTGGCGAAAGTGTTACCGCGGATGCTGCGTTCCAGACGCAATATGGCGGCGTTGACGTTGCTGCTGTCCTGGCCGATCAGTAACGGTGTGAAATGCGCATCAATGTTGGTCTTGATGCTGTCCGGGCTTTCATTGCCATAGGCCAGGCCACCAATGGTGGTGGCTTCGCCGATGCCTTCGATGCCGTCGGCGCAACGCACGCGAATGATCACCAGGGTCTGGTTCTGCATGGTGTGCATGGCCAGCTTGTGCGGGCGGATGGTCGGCAGATCGACAATGATCGTCTCGATCGACTCAATGGCAGTTGCTAGCATTTC
Source organism: Pseudomonas sp. NFX15 (assembly GCF_049132105.1). Classification (NCBI taxonomy): domain Bacteria; kingdom Pseudomonadati; phylum Pseudomonadota; class Gammaproteobacteria; order Pseudomonadales; family Pseudomonadaceae; genus Pseudomonas; species Pseudomonas sp. NFX15. Next base: position 55,348 of record NZ_JAFMPV010000006.1, on the reverse strand, counting down.
GATACCCGTCAGGTTCTTGAAGTTCTGATCCGGATTCTCATACGGCTTTTTCCGGGCGGCCAATATAGAATTGGTCTGGCTTGATACCTATTAGGTATTCTTCTGATTGACATCCGGAGGCTTCATGGAACTGCGTCACCTGCGTTACTTTCAGGTGCTGGCTCAAACCCTCAACTTCACCCGCGCGGCCGAACGCTTGCACATTGCCCAGCCGCCGCTGAGCCGGCAGATCCAGCAACTGGAAGAGGAACTGGGGGTGATGCTGCTCGAGCGTGGCCGACCGCTGAAACTGACCGACGCCGGACGGTTTTTCCATGAGCACTCCACTGCCCTGCTCGAACAACTGAGCAAAGTCTGCGACAACACGCGGCGCATCGGCCTGGGCGAGAAGACCTGGCTGGGCATCGGCTTTGCGCCTTCGACGTTGTATGGCGTGCTACCGGAGTTGATCCGCCGCTTGCGCAGCGGCGAGCCGCTGGAACTGGAGTTGGGTTTGTCGGAAATGACTACGTTGCAGCAGGTGCAGGCACTCAAGGCCGGGCGCATCGACATCGGTTTCGGGCGCATTCGTATCGACGACCCGGCCATCGTCCAGACCGTGCTCACCGAAGATCGCCTGGTCGCCGCCCTGCCCGCCGGCCACCCGTTACTCGCCGGACCCATCAGCCTGCGCGAACTGGCCAGGGAGCCTTTTGTGCTGTACCCCGGCAATCCACGCCCCAGCTACGCCGACCATGTGATCGCCCTGTTCGAGTCCTATGGCGTGAGTATCCACGTGGCGCAGTGGACCAACGAACTGCAAACGGCGATTGGACTGGTGGGGGCAGGCATCGGGGTGACACTGGTGCCGGCCTCGGTGCAGTTGCTGCACCGTGACGACATCGGCTTTACGCCATTGCTGGAGGACAACGCGACCTCGCCGATCATTCTCAGTCGACGGGTGGGTGATGTGTCACCGGGACTCAACCATTGCTTGCGGATGATTGATGAATTGCTGCCACCGGCCACATAAAACGATCGCCCAGACGACGTTCATCTGTGGCGAGTGGGCCAACCTCGGATCAACCAGGTATCAACCGGCAAACGCCCGGCGCCCGGCCTTCATCTCGGTGCGCAATTCGCCGACGAAATCGGAAATTGCCCGCACGCTGGTCAACTCGGCGGTCGACACACCGCTGATCAGCAGTTCAACCCGGCCGGTGGCCGGCTCGTAGACCTCGATGCGCAGCAGCCCGAGGCTTTCCGTGCATTCGCAAGACAGCGGTTCAAAACCGGACTCCACAATGTTGCAAATAACTGAGATAGGAACCATTGGCCGGTGCCTCGGCGATTGAATCAGCGGATTGGATCCGTCTCAGCATAGATACACATTGCTCATTTTGCGCCAGCAAATTGCCGTCAATTTTGCTATATCGCTCGCATCTCTGCATTTCAGTCGGAGTTGCCGCCCCAGATCCAGTTCCATAACCCCGGCAACGCCACCGGTTGCGTATCGTCCTGCACCGTGCGCGCCAGTGCCGCCCGCTGCAAGGCGGCATGATCGTCGTAGAACGGCTTGTCAGCGACCTTCACGCCGGTCTCCCGGGCACTGTCGAGCAGAATCTGCAGGTATTCGCGGGTATGCCGCGCGGTATAGCGATTGAGGTCGTGGAAGGTCACCACCACCGGAATCGCCCCATCGACCACCGGCAGTTCACCGCGGGCAATGCGTTCGCGAACCTCGGACATGGAGCGCAACATGTGCGAGCGACGCCGGGGGCTGGCGTTGAAGCCCCAGATCTTGCCGTCGTTGGCGCTCAGGTCGGTGAGCAAAACGTGCAAGCCATGTTGCTGATACGCGGCGAAGGTGCGCTTGTCATAGTTCCAGAATGGCGGGCGCAGCAGGATCGGCGGGGCGCCGGTGATCGCAGCGATATCGGCGCTGCCATCGGTCAGCGATTGCTCCAATACTTGCGGCTCCAGCGAGCGATGATTGGTGTGCCAGGGTGTGGCCGTGTGGAAACCGAGGATGTGACCTTCGGCCTGCTCGCGACGCATGATGTCGCGCCCCAACGCGCTGCCTCCGGCACGCGGCGCGCGGGTCTGGACGAAGAACACGGCCTTGATGCCAGGTTGCAGCGGGTTCTGCGCCAGGCTGTCCAGCACGGTCATGCTGGGGTTCCACCATCCCGAGGCACTGGGGCCGTCGTCGAAGGTCAGCAGGAAACGGATCGGCGGCTGTGCACTGAGACGCTGTGCCGTCTGCGGGGTCAATTCAATCGGCGCCGCGATGCAACCCGCGAGCCCCAATGCCAGGGCGCACACCGTTAAATACTTGAACAACTGTTTCATCTTCTGCCTTGGGCCAGACCGTCGCGGTCGCTACTTCAATTGGCAACAATCCTTCGCCCGTTCATCCGTCGCTGGCCCGCATTGAGACCACGAGCCGAGGTTGGATAGGGTACACAGAGTTTGGTTCCAGTGCTCGACATGCCCATTGTGTCGCCACCTACTAAACTCAAGGCAATGCGCAACCGGAGTGCCAGGCCATGTGCGGACGACTGTCGCAATACCGCGGGATTCACGATTTCGTGGCGGTGCTGAGCATGCCCGACGCGCTGATCAATCACGTCGGCGATGAACCGCTGGCCCGCTATAACGCCGCGCCCACCACGCAACTCGCCTTGCTGCACCTGGAAAATCAACGGCTACACGCCGACGCCGTGCGCTGGGGCTGGCGCCCGCACTGGGCCACCGATCGCGTGGCGCCGATCAATGCCCGGGTCGAGAAAGTCGCCCATGGCCCATACTTCCGGGCCATCTGGCCGCACCGCGCGATTTGTCCGATCGATAACTGGTTCGAATGGGTCGACGAAGGCGATGCCGGCAAACAACCGTGGCTGATCCGGCGGCGGGATCACGCACCGGTGTTCTGTGCGGCCATCGGCCAGTTCCCGATTGGCGGTGCACCCTCCAGGGAGCACGACGGTTTCGTCATCATCACCGCCGACAGTGCCGGTGGCCTGCTCGACGTGCACGACCGACGCCCGGTGGTGTTCTCGCCCGAACTGGCGCGGGAATGGCTCGACCCGGCCACACCCAAGGAACGGGCCGAAGAGATGGCGCTGTCCCAAGGCGAGGCCAGTGACAAATTTGAGTGGTACAGGGTCGACAAGGCGGTGGGCAATGTCAGGAATCAGAGCGCTGCGTTAATTACCGTAGTTTCGTGAACTTATCAATAACGACAGTAACCCTTTCATTAATAACAATGGCCTCTCCCACCGAAGGCTCTATATCGTTACAACTACTGTTTCAATCAAATAACAGTAGCATTTGAACACCTCTACCGCTTGTCAGACTCCATAGTCGAAATAGATACATTTTTTGTCACTGCGGCTAGCATTCGCGCCGAATTTCCAGCAACACCGACAGCTGACCAAAGAGTCAACAAAAAAGGAAATCTCATACACAAGCCTTGCAGAGAACTAAATTGCGCGACGACTACATAAACGATCAAGTCGTGAGTCTGGCGTGCATTCATCTTACAAAGACGGAGCACTACCAACTCGCTTGCTTTATCAAGCAATACATACAAACCCGCAACTTGCGATCCGTACCCGACATTCATGAAATCCTGAGTTCAACCCTGGAAGATTACCCCGGCAAACCGCCGGTGATGGTCAACGAGCTGAACGCCTGGATCGACAAGACATTGGGATATCGCGCAGCCCACCCTGAATTTCCAGAGGTCATGGAACAAGGGTGATACGACAAAGCCCCGCTCGGAAGACGGGGCTTTGTGGTTTTCGCAGTTCAGAACTTGCGGTCAGGCTCGGACAGCTCACTGCTGTCGTCATGCTTCCAGGTCTTTTCGGCACGCTTCTGGCGCTCAATCTCTTCTTCCGTGGGTTCGTCGTCCACGTCTTCATCCGGGTCCGGACGCTTGGGGTCATTGGCCATGCTCACCTCTCTTCCTGAAGGGATCGGTCATCCGTTTTAAGCGTAGAACAGATCCCCGGGCCGTGCTCAGAGCCACCAGCGCAGCAAAAAGAAGAAGCCCATGCTGAGCAACATGCTGAGCAAGGTGTTGCGGGTGTACAGCACCAACCCGACGGCCACCAATGAGCTGATCAGGTAGGGGTTGTCCCAGTGCAGGTTCAACTGCTTTTCCGGCATGAACACGATGGGGCCGCAGATCGCGGTCAACATGCCCGGGACGGCGAACCCGAGGAATTGCCGGGCATTGCTGCTCAGGCGCACCGGCAACCGCGGCTCCAGAAAGACGTAGCGGTTGAGGAACACCAGCATGCCCATGCCGAAAATCACTGCCCAGACCATCATATGCGTCCACCGTAGAATTTATTGCAGACAAACCCGGCGGTCATGCCCGCCAGCCCCGATAACACCAGCGCCGAGCCCCATTGCCAGTAACTGAATAACACCGAACAAAACAGCGACACCGCCACGCACACCACGGTCGGCACATTGCGCACCACCGGGGTGATCAGTGCGATGAAGGTGGCGGCGATGGAAAAATCCAGGCCCAGGTGTTCAAGGCCCGGAATGCTGCTGCCGAGCACGATGCCCGCCAAGGTGAACAGGTTCCAGGCGATGTAGAACGTCAGGCCCACGCCGAGGGCGTACCAGCGGTTGAACTGCTGTTTGTCGTGCTGGCTGGTGAGGGCGAACAACTCGTCGGTCAACAAGAACCCCAGCCCCACGCGCCAGCGCCCCGGCAACGGCGAAATCACCGAACGCAGGCTCATGCCATACAGCAAATGCTGGGAGGTGAGCAGCAAGGTGGTGAGCAGGATCGAAAAAATCCCGGCGCCGCCCTTGAGCATGCCGATCGCCACCAGTTGCGCCGCACCGGCAAACACGATGCTCGACAGGCCCTGGCCTTGCAGCGGGGTGAGATTGGCTTCAATGGCCATGGAACCGGCCAGCAAGCCCCACGGCGCAGTGGCCAGGGACAACGGCATGATCGCCGCCGCGCCGCGTAGAAAGGCACTGCGCGGCATGTTTGAGTTGGACATAACGCTCTACAGACAGGGAAAGACCCGGGACTTTGCCAGCTGTTCGCGCCCAAGGCTTGAACAATCTTGCGCACTTGCGTGAACCGGCTCCATTCATCGGCTGCCGGCTTGCTTCGCTAACGTGGTAGCAACATGATGGCGCTGCATTTTTTCCTTCGAGGCCAGGCCGTTCATGAGCTCAGTCGAAACCGATAACGACGTCTATAAAACCCTGCTGGAATCGACCCGGGCGATTCCCTGGCGCATCGACTGGAAAACCATGACGTTCAGCTACATTGGGCCGCAGATCGAAGCACTGTTGGGCTGGAAGCAGGACAGTTGGGCGTCGGTCAACGACTGGGTCGAGCGCATGCACCCGGATGACCGCGACTATGTGGTGGACTTCTGCGTCTCGCAGTCACGCGCCGGCGTCGATCACGAAGCCGACTACCGCGCCCTCACCGACAGTGGCGAGTACGTGTGGATTCGCGATGTGGTGCACGTGGTGCGCAAGGACGGGGAAGTCGAGGCGCTGGTGGGTTTCATGTTCGACATCAGCGAGCGCAAGAAAACCGAGGAACACCTGATCCGCTTGCAAAAGCAACTGGAGGAATTTTCCTTCCAGGACGGCCTGACCGGCATCGCCAACCGGCGCATGTTCGACACGGTGCTGGAACGCGAGTGGGCCAACGCCCAGCGCACCGGTTTGCCCTTGTCGGTGCTGGTGCTGGATATCGATTACTTCAAGCAGTACAACGACCATTACGGCCACATCAAGGGTGACGAATGCCTGCGCCGGGTGGCGCAAACCCTGTCGCTGGCGGCCAATCGGCCCCGGGATTTCATCGCCCGGATCGGCGGTGAAGAGTTCGTCTGGCTATTGCCGGAAACGGACGCCGAATCCGCCCGGCGGGTGGCACACAAATGCCTGCACCTGATTCGCCAGCAGCAGATTGTCCATGAGTTTTCCGCGGTGTCGAACCTGCTGAGCATCAGCCTGGGGGTCGGCACCACGGCGGCGTCGGTGCATGCCACGGCGCTGGAGTTCATCGAACAGGTCGACCAGTTGCTCTACAAGGCCAAGCACAACGGCCGGATGCGCGCCGAGTTCGCGGACTTTCGTGACTGACGGGCAGCGTGCTGGCAACTGAGGCAGGGACACCGACATGCTGTACCGAATCGCAGCTGACGGCTTGGTGCTGTTTCACCTGATGTTCATTGGGTTTGTGTTGTTCGGCGGGCTGCTGGTGCTCAAGTGGCGCGGGTTGATCGTGTGGCATCTGCCCGCTGCGTTGTGGGGGATGGCGGTGGAGTTCGTCCACCTGCCCTGCCCGCTGACCGAATGGGAAAACCGGATGCGCCATGGCGCCGGGCAAAGTGGCTATGGTGGCGGTTTCATCGAGCACTACGTTTGGCCAGTGATTTATCCGGCAGGCCTGACGCCCGGCATCCAACTGGGGTTGGGCGCGATGGTGTTGGCGATCAATCTATGGGGCTATCTTCGACTACTGCATCAACGCCGCCCTCTGTAGGCGCTGACTTGCCAGCGAAGGCGTCCGCAAAAACAACGCAACAGCCAAAATCCTCTTCGCCGGCATGCCGCCTCCTACACTGTGGTTTTCGTTCGGGGATCAATCCATGTTGTCGACAGAAGACCTGGCACTGCTTGAGGCCATCCGCGAGACCGGCAGCCTGTCGCGGGCAGCGGCGCACTTGGGCAAGGCGCCGTCCACCGTGTCCTATGCGGCGCGACAGTTGGAGGAGCGCTTCGATGCATTGCTGTTCGACCGTCGCCGCTACCGCTTGCAATTGACCCCGGCGGGCGAGTTGCTGGTCAACGAGGCGGCGCGGCTGATGCAGGACGTCTCGCGCCTGACGCAACGGGTGCAGCAAGTCGCCAACGGCTGGGAAAGCCGCCTGTGGATCGTCACCGACGAACTGCTGGAGTTTGAAACCCTGGTCCCGGTGATCCACGAATTCGATGCGCTGCAATCGGGCGTGCCGCTGCGCATCACCCAGGAAGTGCTCAAAGGCGTCTGGGAAGCCCTGCGCGAAGGCCGCGCGGACCTGATCATCGGCGCCACCAACGAACCGCCCGCCATCCCAACCTTGCGCTGGATGCAACTGGGGCAAATGGAATGGGTGTTCGCGGTGTCGCCCAAACACCCGCTGGCCAAGGCCAAAGGCCCGATCACCCGGGCCATGGTCGCGCAGCACCGGGCGATCGTGGTGGCCGACTCATCCAGAGCCACCGAAGGCAGCACCTACGGCGTCACCGGCGGGCAAACCGTATTGGCCGTGCCGACCATGCGCGCGAAAATCCTCGCCCAGTGCGATGCGCTGGGGGTGGGCTGGTTGCCGCGCCATCGCGTGGGCTCGCTGTTGAAAAATGGCACGCTGGTTGAAAAAACCATGGCCGACCCGCGCGAGCCGAACATCCTCTACGCCGGCTGGCGGGGCGACCATGACGGCCGCGCCCTCGGCTGGTGGCTGCAACAACTGGAAAAACCCCAGTTGGCCAACCGACTGGTACAAGGCATGGACCGCTTTGACTGAGGCCTGACGCTCAGTTGGCAATCACGCTCATGTTCCGCCCACTGGCCTTGGCCACGTACAACGCCTTGTCTGCTGCCCCAATCAGGTCCTCGGGACGGACCGGCGACGCGGCCTGGCTGGCGCACACGCCGACGCTGACGGTTACCCGGCCTTCAGGGCTGGCATTGTGGGCAATCTCGGCCTGAAGCACTGCACGACGGATTTTCTCCGCCACCAGAAATGCACCCACGTAGTCGGTGCCGGGAAGTACCACGGCGAACTCTTCACCCCCGTAACGGGCGGCGAGATCGCCGGGGCGCTTGATGTTGTCGAGGATGATCGCGCTGACCTTGCGCAAACACTCGTCACCGGCCAGGTGACCATAGCGGTCGTTATACGGCTTGAAGTGATCGACATCGATCATTAGCAGCGCCAGTTCGCTCTGGTTGCGCCGGGCCCGGCTCAGTTCGGCATCGATGAACGCGTCGAGCTGACGCCGGTTGGCGAGCCCGGTCAGCGCATCCTTGAGGGCCAGGCTTTCGAGGTTGCGATTGACTTCCAGCAGCTTGTCCTGGGTGTCCAGCAACTCGACCTGCACCAGGTTCTGCTGCCTCATCAGCTTGATCAGGCGCCCCCCCAGAACCCCGAGAATGCTCAACAACAGCGTGACGATGCAGGCACTGAGCAGGGTTTCGCGACGCCAGCTGGCCAGCACTTCGTCCTTGTTCACCGCGGCAAAGACGATCAGCGGATAGTCCTCGACCCGGCGATACCCCGTAACCCGTTCGACACCGTCGATGACCGAGCGGATCGTCGCGGTGCCGGCATCGCCCTTGGGCAGCAGCTCGGTGAACAGCGGGCTCTTGGACAGGCTGGTACCGATCTCCGACTCCTTGAATGGCCTGCGAATGACGATGGTGGCATTGTCGGCGATCAGGTTGATCACGCCGTTACTGCCCATGTCGATGCTGTCGTAGAGTTCGAGGAAATGGCTGAGGTAGATCGTCGCCAGCGCCACCCCGGCAAAACTGCCATCGGGATGATTGACCCGGCGCGATACGGTCATGATCCATTCACCGCTCGAACGGCTCTTGATCGCCGGCCCGATGTGCGGTCCACGGCTGGGGTTGTCGCGGTGGTAGATGAAGTATTCGCGGTCGGCATTGTTGACGCCGGTTTGCCCGGCGCCATTGGAATTGGCGAGCCACTGGCCGTGTTCGTCGAACACGAACAGGCCGTGGAGCTGGGTCAACTCTTTGCGCTGGGCGTTGAGCAATGGCGGCAGGCGGGATTGATCGACACCGTCGTGTTCCAGGCGATCGACCAGGGTGAACAGCAACGTGTCGGCCTGCTTGATCGACGCCTGGGCCTGCGACGCCAGGGTCTGCGCAAGGTTGGACATCGCCACTTCCTTGTCATGCAGGTGGTACTGGCGCGAACTCCAGGCTTCCCAGACCACAATGGCCGCCATCGACAGGCACACCGCGACCAGCAGGATCACCGCCGAACGGACTTTCAGCCGGGTCACGGCGGGCCGGAGCATTTCAATGTGATCGTTGATCGATGGATCTCCCCTGCGGTTTCCTGAGCGTCGATGGCAGGGCGACCGTCCCGGGTCGCCCTTGTTGCAAGGATCCTAGCGTGACGACGGTTTTACCGCCGCCAGCCACGCCGGATCCAGGCGCGTCTGCTCGGTGTCGATATTCAGCGCTTGCATCCGTTGCTTGTGCTGCTCCATTTCATGGCTCAACTGGGTGTGGTCGCTGGAGTTGCCATCGAGCTGATGCATCTGGTTCAACCCCAAATGATAGAAACGCAGCAGCTTCATCGCCACCGGATCGCCCTGCTCCACGGCTGCTGTCACATGATGCATGACATTGGTAACGCTCATCAGGCTGCGCTTGAGTTGCCAACTATAGACTGCCGGCCGCATCCATGGCTGGGTCCAGAACACTTTGCGCATCAGCGCCACCATCAGCAGCACGGCGACGAACACGCCGCCGACGTTGAACCGCAGATTGTCGCCGCCAGGCGTTCCGAAAAACGCCACTGCCAGCGTCGACAGGGCCATCGCCAGCGCCAGGAAAATCAGGGCAATCATCACCGTACTGCGCCGTGTCTTTTGCCGATAGGTGTCGGCGTTCATCGGCTGGATTTCGAACATTGCGTCGGGTTTCCTTCAATTCTGGGCAAAAAGACCGCGGGCCATTATCGCCTCTGCGAAGGATTTAGCTATGCTGGGGCTCCTTTTCATCTTTTCATCGTCAAGCGGGGGACATGGCGAGACCGCGCAGTTCGTGCCATCTTCTTTCATGAATACACATTATTCGGATGCCGTTCGTCGTTGCTGTGTGAATGGCATCGTTTTAAGGATCATTGAATGACCCAACGCCAAGTAATCAACGCCTCCGTCAGTCCAAAAGGCAGCCTGGAAACGCTCTCGCAACGCGAAGTCCAGCAATTGAGCGAAGCCGGTTCCGGCAGCACCTACACCCTCTTCCGCCAGTGCGCCCTGGCCATCCTCAACACCGGCGCGCATGTCGACAACGCCAAGACCATCCTTGAAGCCTACAAAGACTTTGAAATCCGTATTCACCAGCAGGACCGCGGCGTTCGCCTGGAACTGTTGAACGCCCCCGCCGACGCCTTCGTCGACGGCGAAATGATCGCCAGCACCCGGGAAATGCTGTTCAGCGCCCTGCGCGACATCGTCTACACCGAAAACGAACTCGACAGCCAGCGCATCGACCTGAGCAACTCCCAGGGCATCAGCGACTACGTCTTCCACCTGCTGCGCAACGCCCGCACCCTGCGCCCCGGCGTCGAGCCCAAGATCGTGGTGTGCTGGGGCGGCCACTCGATCAACACCGAAGAATACAAATACACCAAGAAAGTCGGCCACGAACTGGGCCTGCGCAGCCTGGACATCTGCACCGGTTGTGGCCCCGGCGTGATGAAAGGCCCGATGAAAGGCGCGACCATCGCCCACGCCAAGCAACGCATCCACGGCGGCCGCTACCTGGGCTTGACTGAACCGGGGATCATCGCCGCCGAAGCGCCGAACCCGATCGTCAACGAACTGGTGATCCTGCCGGACATCGAAAAACGCCTGGAAGCCTTCGTGCGCGTCGGTCACGGGATCATCATCTTCCCGGGCGGCGCCGGCACGGCCGAAGAGTTCCTGTACCTGCTGGGCATCCTGATGCACCCGGACAACGAAGGCCTGCCCTTCCCGGTCATCCTCACCGGGCCGAATCACGCTGCGCCGTATCTGGAACAACTCGACGCGTTCGTCGGCGCCACCCTGGGCGACGCCGCCAAGCAGCACTACCAGATCATCATCGATGACCCGGCCGAAGTGGCACGCCAGATGACTCAGGGACTCAAGGCGGTCAAGCAGTTCCGCCGCGAGCGCAACGATGCGTTCCACTTCAACTGGCTGCTGAAAATCGACGAAGGCTTCCAGCGTCCGTTCGATCCAACCCACGAAAACATGGCCAACCTCAAACTGAGCCTCGACCTGCCGCCCCACGAACTGGCGGCCAACCTGCGTCGTGCGTTTTCCGGCATCGTCGCCGGCAACGTCAAGGACAAGGGCATCCGCTTGATCGAGGAGCACGGGCCGTATCAGATCCGTGGCGACGCCGCGATCATGCAACCGCTGGAACAGCTGCTCAAAGCCTTCGTCGCCCAACACCGCATGAAGCTGCCGGGCGGCGCGGCGTATGTGCCGTGTTATCGGGTCGTGGCGTAACGCTGTCCAGCGCGCGGTTGATCGCCAGATCCGCCAGCATGATCACCTGCTGGATATCCAACAACATGCTGCGCTGCGGGCCGTCCAGAAAGAAGATTTTCGTCGGCTGGCAGGTCGCCTTCGCGGGCAAGCCGGCTCCGGGGATTTGCCAGGCGTCAGATTTGGATTCACCGCGAATTTGTAGGCGCTGGCTTGCCAGCGAAGAGGCCAGCAGCTCCCACATCACCATTGCCCGACAGGCCGCCTTCGCTGGCAAGCCAGCTCCTACAGTTGATCGGCGTACACCCACGCTCTTAACCACTCATCAGGCCGAGCGTTAGCTCGCCTGCAGCCCTTGACCTTGATCCACCCGCCCCCTCGGAACGAAGGAACGCTGAGCCCCAGCGAGGGGCCGGACGCTCGGGGCGAGACCTTTTGGTTCCTTTTGGGGCGTTTGCCAAAAGGGACTCGCCGCAAGGGCGAAACCGCCAGCCGCCGTGACCGCAGAAACGGATATGCACTCAATCAACCCACAGCCTGGTCGGCCCGAAGGCCGCCAAGGCCAAAAGCACCCAACTCACTGCGAACTCTCAGGGTCCACCTTGTTCTGCGTCAAATACCGATCCAGCGTCTCATTCTGCGCAGGCTCGGAATTATCCCCCGCCACCTGCCACAGGTGCCGCTCGATCCCCTGCGCCAGCAAATGCCCCACCGCCGATTCGATCGCCGACAGCACACACAACTGCGCCGGTTCGTTGGTGGTGTAGCCGACCTCAGCCTCGAGCAGCTTCTTGAACTCGATGAACTTGAACACACCGGCGTTGCGCCCGACCGAATAGATGGTCTTGCTAGTCATCACATTGGCCAGCACCTGCCCGCTGCGCACGTCAATCGCCCGCAGGTTCACGGTGACCTGGTCCACCCGGTACTCCCGGGAAATGTCGATGCCCAGGTAACGAGCCCCTTCCCCACCGCTGCGCACGTTGGTGTCGTAGGCGATGACCCCGCCTTCGAGCATCATGTTCGCCGCTTGCAGGGGCGGCAGTTCACCCTGGATGTTCACCGGCGTGTTCGGCTTTTTCTGCGAGGCGCGGATGATCTTGCGTTCGGTCAGCAGGTTCTGCAGCCCTTCGCGCTCCAGCACCACGAACCAGCCACTGGCCTGCAAGGCATCCATCAGCATGCTCGCCGCGCCCTGGGTCACGCTGGTGGAAAACGAACTGGCCGGCGTCGGCTTGTACTGCCCGGTCTGGTCACGGAAGCCATACACCACCGCCATCAATTTGCCCTTGGGCCGTGGCATGTTCAGCAAGTCGTAATAAGTCGAGGCCCTTGGGGTCAAGGTCGGGGTTTCAGTGTCCTGCTCGGCGGGCATCGGCTCGCGCAAACCGCAGCCGGACAGCGCCGCCAACAGCATCCCTAGCACAATTATTTTTTTCATGTCCGTAACTCCCCATCCGCCCAAATCCCCGTCAAGGGGTGGTGGTGACACCGTTTACCTGGATTTCCGACACTTCACCGGTGGCCCGGTCAGTGACATTGATCGTCAATGCCCCGGAGTCGTCGACGACGTTGACGATGAACGCGTCAGTCGACAGGCTCCCGGTGTTGCCGGTAGAGATGTTGTCCAGCAATTGCCCCAGCAACCGCGATTGCAACTGCGCGGTAAAACGCTCCAGGGCCGAAGTCCCGGTCGCGGCGGTTCGGTTTTTCAAGTCCGGGTCGTCGTAGTCGTTCTGCGCCTGGGCGTTGTTGAGCAGCCAGGTGCCATTCAGCGGATTGCCGCCGAATGACGGGTTGATGGGCGTGTAGACCAACTCGGTGGCATGGACCAGGCCGCAACTCCCCAGACCGAGCAACCACAATCCCGTACGTTGCGAGAAAGTTCTTGTTTTCATAGTTCGTCCCTCTCAAGGTCGGTGGTGTCCTGCAACAAGGCTTCCAGCTTGCGCCGCACGATTTCCAAGCGGACCAGGTCGGCCGCCTCATAGGCCTCGTCTTTCAACTCCACGGTGTTGGGCGGCAGGAAGCGCCGGTACACCAGTCGCTGCTGATACTCCACGCTCACCAGGCTGCCCCAGCGCGCCGAAGGTCTTTCACGAACCACCAGGTTGAAATTCATCGGGCTGGTGGCCCGCAACCGTTCACTGAACGAGTAATAGAAGTCATGGCCGATGTGCGAAATCGTGTCGTCGATGATGAACCCGAGCATCTCGTCGTCCTCGGCCCAGGCGACGTTCGCGATCAGCATCAGCAGCAGGGCCGCCAGCCAGTGCCGGTTCATGGCTGCAACGCCTGGGGCGCGCCGGACTGTGCCTTGGGTGGTCCGTTGGTGCCGTCGAGGAAGGCTTTCTCGGCCACGAATTGCCAGTCCTTGTAGCTGGCCATGCCGGTGAAGTCGGACCACTGGCTGGGAAAGTTCACCTGCTTGAGCGGCTTCTCCGTGGACGGGCAGTACACACCGCTGATGCGCCCGTCGATGCCGCGCATCAGCGACCATTCGCCACCGCTCATGGGCTCCGGGTACAACTGGCGGAGATGGTGCTTGGCCGACGGAAAACGCTCGTCCTGCAACAGGTCCGCGAGTTCCTTGGGGTACTGCGCCAAGCCTGGCGAACTGCGGTAGTAGCTGCGCAGCGCCTGGGCATATTGCGTGCCGGCCCAGAGCAATTGTTTTTCGCGATCGCGGCGAGCAGCCGTGGCCCACAATTCGCCGGCACTGGCCAGGCCCATGCCCATCACGATGATCAGGAACAGCACACCCAGGTAGGTGAAGCCGTCCTGGCCCGAAGGCCTACCACTCGGAATAAAGGCTGCCATCACGCGCCCTCCCGGTGGCTCCACTCTTGATATCGGCGACCCCGCCCGCCACGCCTTCCGGTGGCGCGACCATGACCCAGGTGTCCTTGCGCGCGGCAATCGGGTCGGTCGGCTGGATGCGCAGGTAACGCAATTCGACCAGTTGATCGATGGAATCGGGATAACGCCCGGTGTCGCCGTAGTAGTGATCCAACGCCTCGCGCATGGCCGACAGGCTCTGGCGCAGGGTGGTCTCCTTGGACGCCTCCAGGCTGTTGAAGTAGCGTGGCAAGGCAATGGTCATCAGGGTTGCGATGATTGCCATGACCACCATCAGTTCCAGCAAGGTAAAACCCTTTTGCCGACGCATATGCTCACCACTCCCGGTAGGCGATGCCGTTGAGACCCTTGCCGCGGGCCTTGGAGTAAACGTCAAAGACGTCCTCGCCATCGCGCGGGTTCTCGGCTGAACTGTCATAGGAACGCAGGCCCCAGCCGCCCTCGTCGTCGCGCTTGGCGGTGGCCAGCGGGTCACGGGGAATGCGCCGCAGGAAGTAGAACTTGGCGCCCTTGGCACTGCGCACATCACGCACCCCATCGACCAGCACTTTCAGGTTCGGCGGATAGCCGCTGCTGTCGAGCGTCTTCTCGATATAGCCGGCATCGAAGGCGCGTTTATAGGCGTCGATGGCATCGCGGATCTGATACAGCGCGGTACGCAGGTCCTGCTCTTTGCCCCGGCGCACCACGGTCTCGGTCAGCGGTGCGGCCATGCCGGCCAGCAGGCCGACCAGGGCCAGCGTCACCACGACTTCGATCAGGGTAAAACCGCGTTGCGAGGCGTTCATGATCAAGGCTTCCCGACGGTAACGGTGGTCGCGACCGGCGCACTCATGGGGTCGCCCATGGGCGCCGCCTGAACCGTGGTGCTCATCGAACGGTCCGGCGCCTGGATGTGCATGCTGGTTTCGGTGCCGGTCGAGAATTCCATGTCCGACGGACTCTGGTACGGCAGGTTGCGCACGATCCGCGGGGTGATCGACAGCACCAGTTCGGACTTGGAGATGTCATCGTGGTTGCTGCCGAACAGGCGGCCCAGGCCAGGAATGTCGCCAAGGCCCGGGATCTTGTTACCGGCGGCGCCATGGTCGTTGCGCACCAGGCCGGCGAGGATCTGGGTTTCGCCATCGTGCAGGCGCAAGGTGGTCTGGGCGTTGCGGGTATCGACCTGGACCGGAATGGTGCCCTGGGCGGTCGGTGTCAGCGGCGTGGCGTTACTGACTTCCAGCGCGATCTTGATCGCCACTTCGTTGTTCAGGTGCACGATCGGTTGCACTTCCAGTTTAAGACCGACGTCGAGGTAGGTAACGCTTTCGGTGATCACCGGGCCCTGGGTCGAAGGCACCGAGGTGGCACTGATGATCGGCACGCGCTGACCGATGTGGATACGCGCCTGTTCGCGGTTGCTCACGCGGATCACCGGGCTGGCCAGAGTGTTGATGTCCTTGTCCTGGGCGTTGATCTTGGCCTGCGGCGATGGGTTGATGGAGATGCGGCTGGCGTCGATGCCTTTGAGCTGGTCAAGAATCGACACCGGCGAGCCATCGCCGTTGATCACGCCGAAGGTGTTCGGCCATTGCAGGCCGAGGTCGAGGATGCGCTGACGGGCGACTTCCATCACTTCCACTTCCAGCACCACTTCGGGGTTGGACTGGTCTTGCGATTGCAAGAGTTTTTCCGCCATGCGGATCGCGTCGCCGGTGTCGCGCATGGTCAGGGTGTTGAGGCGCTCATCGACGAACACGTCGCGCGTCTTGAGCATGGTCTTGATCATGTTCAGCGCGGTGTTGGCATCGATGCTGGTCAGGTAGAAAGTGCGCATCACCAGTTCCTGGTAATCCTTGAGTTTCTGCGGCGAGTCCGGGTAGATCAGCAAGGTGTTTTCGTTCACCACTTTCTGGTGCAACTGGTTCTGTTGCAGCAGCAGTTCCACGGCGTCTTCGATGCGCACGTCACGTACGAAAATCGTGGCTTTCATGTCCGGGCGCAGGTCCTTGTCGAAGATGAAGTTGAGGCCGGCCACCTGCGACAGCACTTCGAAGATGGTTTTCAGGTTGGCGTCGCGAAATTCCAGGGTCACTGGCCGGTCGAGGCGCGTACGCAGTTGGGGGTACTGCACCACGTTGCGGCTTTGCACCAGGCGGATGTTGTCTTGCAGTTCCAGGGCGCCCTCGTTCTTCGGGTCCAATTCGAGGATCTGCTTGACCTGGCGGTCGGCACCGTAGATGTCACCGCGACGCAGGTCGCCACGGGCCAGTTCGAGTTTCTCGTCCATGCTGCGCAGATAGTCGAGTTGGTGCAGGGCATCCTGGGCACGACGGTTGTTCGGCTCGATGTTCAGCACCCGGCTGTAGGTCATGCGGGCCCCGGCGAAATTGCGCTGGGCGCGGTCCATGTCGGCCTGGGTCAATAGTGCCGTCACGGCGCGGGCCCGTCCGCTGTTGAGGGCCATGTGCAGATCGGTATCGCGCGGGTTTTCTCGCAACCCTTGTTCGATACGCGCCAGACCGGCCTCGTACTGGCCTGACTCCATCAGGGCAGAGGCTTCGTCCCTGGCAACCTCTGCCGAACTGCATGCGGCCAACCCTGCACAGAGACAAAGGCTCATCAGCAACCGGGATCTGTTCATTGCGTGCTCCCCACAGACAAGGTCTGCGCTAAATGCAGAGGCAGATAGACCAGGCTCAGTTCCACATCGGAAATCCGCTCGATCTTCCATGTTTCGTCGATCACATCCCCTTTGCGTACGACGTAGATTTTTTCGCCGTTCTGCAAGAACACCTGCAGATCGGAACGGTCATCCAGCCTCCCGATGAACTGGAAAGGCAGCGGCGGTGCAGTGGGGACTTGCACCACCGGTGCGACATTGACCGCGGCTTGCTCGGTGACGGTGCCCAGGGCCGGCGCCACTTTCCAGCTGCGGGCGGCGAACAGGTCGCCCGCCGGGCTCAGGTCCTTGATCGGTGCCATCGCAGCGGTCGATGCCACCGCCGCTGCGCCAGGTTTTTTTCCTTTGCCCGGTGCTGCCACGGCAGCCACCGCCGGGTCACTGTCGTCCGCCTGCTTGAAGTAATCCGGAGCCCAGGCCAGCGCAGCGGCCACGCCGAAGAACGCCACCCAACTCACCACGCGTTTGGTATTCATCATGACCTCGACAGGTAAAGGGTCATGCGGATCCGCCCGGTCAGGTCGGTGTCGGCGATTTTCTTGCGCTGGAACTCCACGTCCTCCAACACCACCGCCGGCAACTGGCCGAGCAAGGCGTGCAGGAAGCGCCGCAGTTGCGGATAGCTGCCGCGCACCGGCAGCAGAATCTGATAGCGGGCAAGATGGGTCTTGGGGTCCACGCCCAGCGAGTATTCGCCCCGGGACAAGGTGATGCGTTCCTGGGCAGCCAGGGCATAGATCTTGTCGATGGCCACGGTGGCCTGGGGCTGGGACGGCAACTTGCTGCGGAAGTCGTCGAGCTGACGCTGCGGCACCACTGGTGCAGCGACGCTGCCGTCCTCGACCTTGGCCAGGTACTCGGTGGCTTCGCGGGTCTGCTGGTTGAGGTTTTGCAGCGATTCCCAGTCCGGCAACAACCCGACCAGCCCGTAGCCCAGCGCCAGCACCAGCATCGCCATGCCTGCCAGCCCCGGTACGCCGAGGCCTTGCAGGTATTCGTGGACGATCAATTTAGGGATTTGCATCGCCGATCTCCCAGGTAGCCGACAGGTTGAATTGCACCGGGTGCTCCGGCACGTTGGCGACAATTTCGTGGCTCAGCAGCGACACGTCGGACAGCTCGCCGCTGGCTTCGAGGCGGCGGTGGAAGTCGAGCATCGCGTCCAGGTCCCGTGCCTCGGCGCTGATCCGCACCTGGCCTTTGCGCGCGTCCGGGGTCAGGGTCAGCAGCGCCACGTTGTCCCGCGGCATGGCTTCGAGGGTGGCGAACAGGCGCTCCCAGGGCCGGCGCAATTGTTGCGAGACCTTGCGCATTTCGGCCAGGTTCTGTGCCTGTTCGCGGGTCTCCGCCGGGCTCAGGCTGAGCTTGCCGCCGTTGTCGCCAGTGAGTACCCGTTGCGTGGTTTGCAGGTGGCCTTGCTGTTGTTCGGCTTCGTTGCTCAGGTGTTGTTGCACCAGCAGGCACGTCAGCGTCAGCACCACGCCACCGGCCAGCAGGCTCCAGCCCAGGGGACCTGAGCGGCGGCGCGGCTGGAAGTCCAGCATCAGGGCGCGCATGTCAGGCCACCGCCCGAGACATCACGTACAGGCAATCGCGTACGGCTGTCCGGTCTTCTTCGAGGGTGCGCAGGTGCACACCGGGTACCTCGGGGTGCGAATCGATGCGCGCCGGGGCGTGCAGGTAGACATTCAGCGGCCGCTCACTGCTGGACGCCTGCAACTGGTTTTCGCGCCCGATCAGCGCGGTCAGCGCCGCGTCGCTGTCGCTGCTGCCCACCGAGCGCACTGAATTCCAGCGCCCTTCGCGAGCCAGCAGCAACACGCTGCGCACAGGCTCCGCAACCACGAACAGGAAGTCGCCGGCCTCGAAGCTCTTGTCGAAGTGATTGAACGCGGCCATCAGGTACGGCTGCACCGATTTCAGGCGCAAACCGCGCGCGCTGACCCGTGTGCGCAGGTGTTCGAGCAGGCTTTGCGGGAGCGCGGTGGCGATGCGGTCGTAGCCGGCCGGTTCGGCCGAGAGCACTAGGCTCCAGGGTTGCGCCGGGGCACCGTAGAGGTCCTCGAAACACAGCTGGGCGAAGCCGAGCAACTCTGTCGGGCTGGCGATCTGCTCGCTCCAGGGCACCAGGCAATACCGGCTGAAGTGCCCGGAGATCACCACGGTCAGTTCTGCCCGCGCCGGGGTGTGTTCGGCCAGCAAACGGTCGAGGGTGTCGAGGGCCACCGTCCAGGCCTGGAAGCCTTCGTCGATGTAGCCGACGCTGCCCAGCCAGTGGGTTGCATTGCCGTGCCGTCTGCCCAGGCCAACACCGCTGGCACCGAGCACGGCGACAAATTGCTCACGAGATAAAAGTGACACGATTGATCTCCTCGAGAGTGGTACGGCCTTGTTCCACCAGCTCCAGCGCCGACTCGCGCAACAGGCGCAAGCCACGTTTGCAGGCATGGGCCTTGATTTTCGAAATCGGTTGGCGCTCGACGATCATCTGCCGCAGTTCATCGTCCAGGTGCAACAGCTCGGCAATCGCGCTGCGCCCGCGGTAGCCGGTGCCGCGGCAATGCCCGCAGCCCTTGCCGTGGACGAACTGGTAATGCGCGACCTTTTGCGGATCGAGCCCCGACACTTCCAGCTCTTCATTGGTCGGGCTGTAGGGGCTGCTGCAACTGGTGCAGACCAGGCGAATCAGGCGCTGGGCGAGCACCGCGTTGAGCGCCGAGACCAGGCTGTAGGGATCGATTTCCATCTGGGTGAAACGGCCGATCACGTCGAACACGTTGTTGGCGTGGATAGTGGTGAACACCAGGTGACCGGTGAGTGCCGATTGCACGGCGATTTGTGCGGTGTCCGGGTCGCGGATTTCGCCGACCATGATCTTGTCCGGGTCATGGCGCAGGATCGAGCGCAGGCCCCGGGCGAAGGTCAGGCCTTTCTTCTCGTTGACGGGAATTTGCAGCACCCCCGGCAGTTGATACTCCACCGGGTCTTCAATGGTGATGATCTTGTCCACACCGTGGTTGATCTCGGTGATCATCGCGTACAGGGTGGTGGTCTTGCCGCTACCGGTCGGGCCGGTCACCAGCACCATGCCGTAGGGTTCGGCGGCGAGCCGGCGCAGTTGGCGCAGGGTGTCTTCTTCAAAGCCCAGGGCCTGCAATTGCACGCCGCTGACCTTGTCGGCCAGGTCCTGTTTGTCGAGCACCCGCAGTACCGCATCTTCGCCGAAGATACTCGGCATGATCGACACCCGGAAGTCGATTTGCCGGCCGCTGATGCCGACTTTGAAACGACCGTCCTGCGGCACGCGTTTTTCGCCGATGTCCAGTTCGGCCATCACCTTGACCCGGGAAATCACCTGTTCGGCGAACTCGCTGCCCTGGATCTTGCTGATGTTGTTGAGCACGCCGTCGATCCGGTACTTGATCACCAGCCCGCTGCCGGTGGTGCCCAGGTGGATGTCGCTGGCGTGCATCTTCAGCGCGTCGTAGAGGGTCGAGTTGACCAGCTTGACCACCACACTGGAGTCTTCGCTGATGCTGGTCAGGGACAGGCTTTGCAGGGTATCGATTTCGGTGCCGCCCTCGGCCTGGGCGTTGAGCGATTCCACCGCGTGAAAGCTCTCTTCGTGCCGCGCCAGATAGGCCTTCAGGTCGTCGGCATGCACCAGGTACAGCGGCGCGCCGTGCAGGCATTCGTCGATCCAGGCCAGACGTGCGCTGTCGAAGGGGTCGGCGAACACGCCAATCACCGCCTCGTCGTGACGCAGCAGGATGAATTCGCGCTTGAGGCATTGGGCCAGGGTGACCCGGTCGAACACGGGGGTGGAGTTGAACAGGCTGTCGGTGTCGAGCACCGGATAATGCAGGGTGACGCCCAGGCACTGGATGAAGGGCATGGGTGCCAGTTCGCTCAACTCGCCGAGGGCATCCAGCATCCGTTCGCCGGAGGTGGTGGCCAGGGCTCGGGCCTGGGTCAGTTGTTCACTGCTGAAGCGAGTCGGTACACATTCCAGTTGCGCCGGTTCTACGGCAAGGGATAGACGGTCCATGGCTTGCTCTCCAACGCCCGGGGCTTTGAGCCCTGTCGGCGCGGCGAGCTGGTTCGGCGGGGGCCGGAACGTCTTGTCGCGCCACTACTCCCCGGTGAGCAATTGTTCGTCGTCTGGCGCCATGGATTCCGATGTACCTCTTCGGCGATCTGCAAGCACCCAACTACCGTCGTACAACTGCAGCGGGAAACTCTCGGTCCTGCTCTGGCGTCGTTCGACGAATCCTTCAGACGTGCTCACTCCCGTTCTGGGTTCGCGCTGCCTGCCTAGAAGATCCAGGACTGCCCGGGCCAATTCCGCCAATGGAAACGGTTTGAACAGGATATGGCTGACTCCTCGAATCCGGGCCTGCTCGCAAACCTCTGCGGTGGGATGCCCTGTGATCAGCACAAAATGACACTTCCTGTTCTGGCGGACGGCATCGAGCACCTCAAAGCCTTCCATATCGGGCAAGCGGTAATCGAACACCATCACATCGGGTGCGAAATCGTCAGCTTCGGCGATTCCATGTGCACCGTCGTGAGCAATCCGGACGTCCAACTCTTGCGCCTGCAGGTACCCCTGGAGGTTTTCTGCAAGCAGTTGTTCGTCATCGACAACCAGTACTTTGTTTAACAAGGTGGACTCCTTGAAACCGCAGGTCCGGGTTTCGAACCTGGCGGAGTGCACGCCTTGATAGGGCTAACGCACACTTCATGCCAGGCTGGGCGCCGGTAATTTTAGGTCTTCATGTCCTTGAATTTAAAAACAATGCCTTCTCGTACAGCGATTCCATCCCCCAAACACGGGGAAAGCGATCGGATTGGCATTGACGTTTTCCCCCCAACTCTGGGGAAACCCCCTATTCATCGTCAATCCGTTCGATTCGATTGCGCGACCGCAGTTGCGCCAATGCCTGTAGACGAGCTTGAACCTGTTGTTGTCGGGCAAGGTAAGCCCGAACCCTGTCAAGTCCTTGCTCCTGTGTGACATCGGCTGCCTCCATGTGGTTCTCTAAATAAATCAGGTGCCAGCCCACCGCCGTGCGCACCGGTTCGCTCACAGCCCCAGGTGCCAGGACAAACGCGACAGCTTCGAACTCAGGCTGCATGCGCCCCCGGGGGAAGTAGCCCAGCTCGCCACCTTCACTGGCGCAGGCGTCTTCGGAGCCGCCGCGGGCCACGCTGGCGAAGTCGGCCCCGGCCACGATAGACGCGTGCATCTGCATTAAGCGTAGCCGTGCGGCTTCGACTGTGGAAGCGTCTGCGTCGGGCTTAACCTTGATCAGGATATGTCGGGCCTGCACTTCTTCAGGCCGGCTCATCTCGGCGCGATGTTCCTGGTAAAACGCCTGGACCTGTTTTTCATCCGGCTCGCTGGCCTGGGTGATTTCATTGAACACTTGCCGCGCCGCCAGCTCGCGCCGGGTGTATTCGGTGTAGGCGGCCTCATCGAAACCGGCGTCTTCGAGGCGCCGGGCAAACACCTCGGCACCGCCCATGGCCTGGCGGGTCTGGTCGATTTGCTCGTTGACCGTGGCATCGCTGATCACCACGCCGCGCTTGCGCGCTTCCTGCCACAGCAGTTCACGGTCGATCAAGGCATCCAGTGCAGCCTTGCGCAGTTGTTTGTAGGCTTTTGGATTGCGGATGCTGCCCACCGCCCGGCCCTGATCCTCCAGGTATTCGGCGAAGTATCGCTCGAGGCGCAGCTGGGAAATCTCCTCGCCATTGACCCGCGCCGCGGCCGGGCCATTGCTGCACCAGGCCATGGGTACCCACAACGTCAACAGCACCAGCAAAGTGTCGAGTCTCATGATCGGCCTCCGGTCAGGGCATGGCAGCAATGGGTTTATAGGGGGCAACCAGGTAGAAACGCTGGTCGGGCAAATCCACCGTGACCACGTGCGCACCGCTCAAGCCCAGGCGCCGGCCCGGGCCAAAGCTGATCAGCGGCGTCAGCCCGGTATCAAAATCACGCAGGCCCTCCAGGGCACTGACCAGTTTCTCGCGGCTGGCGTCCCGTCCGGCCTGCTTCATGCCTTCGCTGAGCAGCATCATCGAACTGAACGCCCCCACCTGCAGGACCGCGTGCTGGCCACCGAGCCCCTGGTTTTGACGCAATTGGGTCAGCGCCAGCCGACCGGCCAGCGTCCAGTCGCTGGGCACGAACGGATAGGCGAGGAACACTCGCCGGGAAAACCCGCTGGGGACCTGCAACAGATCGCCCGCCACCTGATTCGACGCGGCAAACAGGTAAGGCACCTGCCCCGCCGTTTGCAAACGCTCTGCCAGGCGACTGAAGCCGCTGCTGCTGCCCAGGTAAAACACCGAGCGCGAGCCCAGTGGCAAGTCTTTCTGCGCCGGGTCGTAGGCTTGCAGCTGGACCTTTTGCCAAGCGTGGTCCTGCAAGTACTGGCTCAGTTGTTGCGCTGCCTGGCGCTGGCCGGGTTCGTCGGGGTAGGCGATCAGCGTCGGTCCCTCCAGCACTTTCAGGCTGGCACTGGCGTATTCGGCCAGGGCGATCATTTGCTCGCGCAACCCCGGCAGCGGTTCGAAAATCTGCGGGCTGGCGTGCAGCGTGCCTTGCATCGACAGCGGCCCGATCAGCGGAATGCCGGCGTGCTCCAGGCGTGCGGCCAGGTCCGAGTCCAATGCCGGTACGAGCGGGGCGATCAGGGCAAACACTTGCTCGTCATTGATCAACCGGTCCAGGGCCTTTTCGGCACTGACGCGGTCGATGCCGGGGTCGAGGATCGTCAGGCGCAACTGTCGCCCATGGATCCCGCCCGCCGCGTTGATCCGCGCCACGGCGCCGTTGAGCACCGCCGCCACCGTGGCGCCCTCCTCGCCCAGCGGCCCGGAGCCCGGCAATAACGTGCCCAGGTGCAGGCTGTCGGAGGTCAGGCCCGGGTCGCGCTCGTCGGCCAAGCGCTTGAGGTACGCGGTGAGGTTGCGTTGATCGTTCGTCGACAAGACGAAACGGGGCATGCTCGGATCGAGCCGGTTGCCGCCGGGGTCACGCCCCTCCTGCACCGCCCGCGCCAGCAGGCTGTCGTTGTAGGCCGGGTAGCTGCGACCGTTGACGTGCCGCTGACCATGGCGGCTGGCCAGCCGTGTCCAACTCAGGGCTGGCGGCCGCACGCCGCCTTCCGGGCGCCCGAGGCCGTCTTCGCCGTGACAATTGGCGCACGGCAGGCTGGTGGCCGGCAGCACCATGTCCGAGGCGCCAACCCTGGCCATGATCGGCTCACCGCTGGCCGACACACCTTCGCGGTACAGCTGCTTGCCGGCACTTTCGCTGGGGTTGAGCGTCAGTGCCTGGGCATTCAGCGCTGTACAGCCGAGGAGCAACAGGCCAAGGACGAGGGCAGTTTTCATCGCACGGACTCAGCGTTCGGCCACGGGCATTGCCAGCAACTGCAAGCGCTGGGCAATGGCGGCGGCCGGGGCATCAGGGCGGATTTTGCTCCAGCGCTTGTTCGCCACGTCACCGACGATCAACTGGGTGGAGTGCTGCTCGGGGGTTGGCACAATCTGGCCGATTCGGCCCAATACAAGGTCCATTTGCGCCTTGTCGCCGGTGAGAAAAAGCCAGTGGGGGCCATCGACGCCCTGCTTCAAGGTGTAAGCCTTGAGTACCGCCGGGGTATCCCGCAGCGGATCACTGGTAAGGGAGATAAAGGTGATGCCGTCGGCCTTGTCGCCGAGCACTTCACGCACTTCCTTGAGCTTGCGGGTAATCAGTGGGCAAGCGTCGTTGCAGCGGGTGAAAATCACATTGAGCAGCACCACGCGGTCCTTCAAGGCATCGCTGTAGAAGCGCAACGTGTTGCCGTTCTGGTCCTGCAACGGGGTGTCGGTGAACCAGGTTCTGGCGTCGTGGGTGCCGCTGGCGGGTTGCGCAGCGGCCACGGCCGGCGCGGCCTGTTCATGGCCTTCGTGGGCAAACGCCATTGAGCTGAAGATCCAGAAGCAAAGGCTCAGGGCAAACCCGTCGATGACTCTCATGGCTGTTTCTCCATGGCGATGGCGGTGTGCTTGGCGTGGGCGTTGCGTTCACCGCTGAGTTTCTCCACGGCGCGGGCCAGCTCTGTCGGGTCGGTGAAGCCGTAGTAACGGGTCCAGAAACGGCTGTTGCCGTCGCCCACCAGAATCAGCGGCGAGTGGTTTTTGAAATCGCCGCTGTAGGCGCCCAGGCCCTTGAGGGTGGCGGTGACTGACTGCGGCGAACCGGTCAGCCAGCTCCAGCCCGGCCCTTTCTGGAAGGTGCGGGCGTAGTCGTTCAGGCGCTTGGGGTCGTCGCGCTGCGGGTCGATGCTGATTGACACCAGTTGCACCTCGGTGCCGACCCGCGCCCCCAGTTGTTTCTGCACCTTGCCCATGATCGAGGACACCACCGGGCACACCGTGGTGCAACTGGTGTAGATGAAACCCATGACCACGATCTTGTTGCTCACCAGGTCTTTTTCCAGGCTCACGACCTTGCCGTTCTGGTCCAGGAGCGCCACGTCGGCCAGCTTGATCTGGGCAGTTTGCGGGCTGGCCTTTTTGCCCGCCATGTCGTGCCCGGCGTGTTCGTCTGCCGAGTGGGCCAGCGCTTGGCCGATACCGATGGCCAGCAGGCAAAACGTCAGCAGGCCGCGATGTGCAAATCGGTTCATGTCAGTGTCCTCTAGTGGGTATCGCCGGGCAGGACCCGAACGCTGGCAAAAGTCTGGTCATCGAAACGCGAGCCGAGGGACGCCGCCCGCACGTGCAGGTACCAGGCGCCGTCCCGGTCAAGGGTCACCGGGGCTTCGTAAACGCCAGCGGCGACTTCCAGGGCGGCAACCTCCTGGGGCCGCGACGTCGGTGCGCGGAAGTAACGCACCTGAACGTCCTTGACCCCGCTTCGCTGTGTTTTGTGCTTGCCCTCGACGATGCGAAAACGCACCACGTATGGGCTGCCCAGGGCAGCAGTGGACGTGTCGAGCATGAACTCCACCTTCAGCACCCCGCGGTGCTGATCGAGGTTGTTGTCGGCCTGCACCACGGTGCTGAAGCAATGGACGATGTTCGGCTGGTTGAGCAGGAACGCCACGTCGAAACGCCCCGCCGCCGGCAGCCTGACCCGCGAGCTGTACAGCCCCGGCTCGATTTCCCGCAGGCTGCGGTCAATCACCAGCGCCGCCCGCGCCACTTGTCCGCGATTGGGGTAGCCGGACATCGGCGCGTTCATGCCTTCGGCGTAGAAGTAGGTGGTGTTGTCGACCGGGTTGACCACGAACACCGCGTTGTCGTCCCGCGACACCGCCAGGCTCGACGCCAGCGGCAGGTCACCGGCCATTCGCGGTGCCTGCGGCCCGGCCTCGAAACCCTGGGTGATCGGCGTGCGCCCCTCGCCGAGGGACGCGAGGTTGATCATCGTGACCTTCGGTGACGCCAGCCCGCGCACATAGGCATAGGCCTTGGTGAACACCACTTGATAGGGTTCGGCGGCGACGCTCAGTTCATGGATCACCGAATCGGTGGCGGTGTCGATCACCGTCGCCTGGTTTTCCAGGGTGTTGAGCACGATGCCAAAGCGGCCGTTGGCGCTGAAGCCCATCGGGCCCAGGCCTTCCTTGAGCTTGATCACCCGACGCACCGACTGGCGCTCGCCGTCAACCACGGTCACGGTGCCGTCCTTGCCATCGGCCACATAAGCGGCGTCGGACAACGGCGAATACATCACTGACAGCGGGTGCGAACCGGTCTTGAGCTGCTTGCTGATGCTCAGGCGGGCGATGTCGACGATGCTAAGGGTGCCATCGTCGCGGTTGGTGACGAAGGCAAAGCGGCTGTCCTGGCTGAAGGCGATTTCGTGGTGCCCGGCCCCCGTCGCCAGGTGAGTCAAAGGCTTGAGGCTGGCGGCGTCGATCACCGTGACCCCGGATTGCCCGGCGGTTTTAGCGTTGTTGCCGACCCACAGCAAACGTTCGTCCGGTTGCAGCGCGACGCGAACCGGGTTGCGGCCAGCGGCCACCGAGTCGATCAGCTTGAACTGTTCGCTGTCGATCACCGCCACCTCGCCGGCGCCGGGCATCGACACGAATACCCGTTTGTTGTCCTTGGGCGTCACCCAGTCCATCGGTGGCTGCTTGAGTTCAATCCTCGCCAGGGTGCTGGTGATCCCGCCCACGGACACCGAAGGGTCAACCACGGAGATACTGGCATCGCGGCTCATCACCAACAGGAAATAACTGTTGAGGTCGAGCAAGGGCCGCGCGCCGATGTTCGATTTGAGAAAGGTGCCGACCCGCGACTTGCAGCTCCTGTCGCGGCCCTGGGCCTGGTCGGCGGCAACCGCCTCGGGGTCGAGCCAGGCCCCCGGTGCAACGCCCGACAGGGGTTGGCCCGAGGCTTTGTCGGTGACACGAAATTGCACGTCGGCAAAACCGCCTTCGCGCAGCACGCCGTCCTCGGCCAACGGTTTGACATTGAGGACCACCGAAATCCCGTCACGCTCCAGCGTCTGGTCGCTCCAGGTGTCGGGCAGCGCGACCTCGGCCAGGGCGGTCGGCGGCGTGATCCGCCAGACGCCGAGCCAGATCAGCGCCAGCCCAAGCACCAGCGCACTGCCCGTGATTTTGATGGTCCTGTCCATGTCTCCTCTCCTCTTTACAGATCAGTGCCTGCCTTGCCTGGCACCCATGCCATGAGGTGCGTTTGTGGGAGCGGGCTTGCCCGCGAAGAGGTCGGCACATTCAATACTCCTGCGCCTGACACTGCGCCTTCGCGGGCAAGCCCGCTCCTACAGGTGTTTCGTTCCTGCCCTAAGGGGCCGGTGGCGGCTCCGGTTCGTTGGTCACCCGCAACAAGCCCCACAGCCCGGCCGTATTGCCGAAGGAGGCGTTGTCACGGAACAGGTAATCCCCGGCGATCGCATTGCTGCCACCAGCGCTCGGGTGCATCGCGCTGAAGTGCGCCGCCGGCAGCACGCTTTCGCGGGCGCCGATGTACATCGACATCGGGTTCAGGCCGAACCGCACCGAACCCACGCCAGGCGCACCCATCGGGTAGCCGTCGACATCGTTTTTCTCCGACAGGTACGGGTTGACCGACCACACGTGACCGTCGAGCTGGAAGGTCGAGCCGCGACTGCCGCCGGTCGGCATCAGCACATGGGTGCGGAACGGTTGCCCAGGTTTGACGTAGAACACCGGGGTTTGCGGATCGCCGCCCACCAGCGCATTGCTGTAGGCCATGTGTGCGTTGGGCACGTCGCCGTAGCCGGCACCGTCGGCACGGCCGAACGGTGCGTCCGGGGCGAGGCCGAAGCGGTACCACAGTGGCTCGGTCTTGTAGTTGATGGCCATGCCGGCGTTGTCCTTTGGATCGTTCGGCACGCCCATGCCTTCCGAGGCGATGCCCTCCACCGGCCGCCCACCGGCCCAGCGCAGGTTCAAGGCACGCTGCCAGACCATCGCGAAGTCGCGGTAAGGCACCTGTCCCGTCGCCGTCACCGTGGCCGATGCACGCTTGGCATCCTCGACCCAGGTGGCGCCGACCGGCAGCACACTCATCGCCCCGCCCAGGCCTTTTTGCGGCTGCTTGATCACATCCGCCGGGGTGAAATTCAACCCGCCGAACTCCACCGCCGTGGCGTTGATGTTGTCGACGCTGCGGCCCAATTGGGTGATCGGTTTGCCTTCCCGCTCCAGGTGCCCGGCGTAGTACTGGTAGCTCTTGGTCGGGTACGCGCCGGTGTTGCCGACCCGTGGTGGCACGGTCTGGATCGGGTTGGCGCCGACGTTGGTGCCGTCGGACTTGGTGATGTCGTAGGCCAGCAGTTGCGCGTGCAGGCCGACGTGGCTGGACGGGCGCAGCAAGTTGTTGTTGAAGGTGGTCGAGCCATCGCCACCGTTGCGATCACGCTTGACCAGGCCTTGCAGGATCGCCGTCTGGGCCAGGTCCGGCATGACGCTCGGCAGTCGGTTTTCCAGGGTGATGTTGATGCAATCCCCGGCCGCGGCGCGCAGCACCAGCGGTTCGACCGGAACACCCGGTTTGAGCTTGCCGGTGGTTGGGTCCAGGTCGGTCTTGCGCACGTACAGGATCGCGGTCGGGTCATGGATCGGCCCGCTCTGCCCGCCAATGGTGACGGTTTCTCCGTCCTCGGGATCGGTCACGGTGACCTGTGGAATGCTCACCGTGCGCGCGTTGAACACCAGGGTGCCGCCCGCCGGGTTGAGCGGCCCGCCGACATGTTGGCCGAGGCCAGCCGGATCACCAATCGACAGCCCCAGTGGATTGCCCAGGATGTCGTTGGCCAGTGCCGCCACTACTTCATAATTGCGCTGCACAGTCGGCCGTGTGCCGATGCCGTTGGGGTTGGCGCTGATCCGTGGGCAGGTGCCGTCGAACGCCACGGTGTTGCGCATGCCGGCCGGTTTCGGGTTGTTCGGCAGCGCGAACAGGTCGTTGCGTTGCGCGGTGTAGTTGCGCATCACGCCCCAGATGCCGTTCCAGTAGCCTTCGATCGAAGCGTCCATCGAGTACAGGTAATCACCGGTGCTCGCCGCGGAACTGGAGAGCATCGACACCGGCGCAATGAAGCCCATCTGCTCGGAGATCCCGACCATTTGCGAGGCGCGCCAGCCCGAGTTGGAGCTGTTGCCATAGCCGGTGCCGCTTTGCAGCCACTTCACGCCGTGCAGGGTGACGTTGTGCTCTTCTTCATGGCCGCCGGCATGCACCCGCAACCTCACGTTGTCACCGGTGTAGGTACGCAGCATCGGCGTGAAGGGGTCACCCGGCTCTGCGCCGCCACGGTTGATGTGCGGCGGGAACAGCGTGGTGCCGCCGGTAGGGCCGGTGGCCGAGGTCACCAGGTTCGGTGCCAGGTTCATCGCCGCAATTGCACGGTCGGTGCGGCTTTGCATGGCGAATGACAGGTCGCCGCCCATGCCGTCGGCCTGCATCCCGCGCTTGCCGTCCGGGCCGACCTTGTAAGGGTCGAACACCCGCAGGCCCAGCGGCTCATTGCGGTAATTGACCACGAACATGCCCGGGTCATCGACCGAGATCGCTTGTGGACATGGCCGGCTCGGGCAGCCCGGCTTGATCCCGCCGCGAGCCTCGACCACTGCCTCCAGCAAGTTGCCGGCGTTGTTGCGCACCGGTGGGTTGATCGCGTAGCGGAAGCTGTCGGCCGTGGCCGGGAACGCCTGCGGATTGGGCACGCCATTGGGACCGGCGCCGACGTACACACCGGCTTCATAGGCGTGCTGGAAGTCGCTGTACTCCAGGAAGAACTCGCGGAAGCTGTCGTTCTTGCCGTCGCTGTCCAGGTCGCCGGTGGAGATCACCGCCTGCCAGGAGGTCGGCCCACCGTCCGAGCGCGCGCCGCTGTACAACGGCTCGCCGGTCTCGGCGTGGAACCAGGTGGAACCGGCCGGTTCCGCCAATACGGTGGCGTACAGGCCGATCTGCTGGTGCGTCGATGGGCCGAGATGGTCGTGGGTAAAAATGGTCCCCAGGCCACGGTCGACGCCCTTGGTGTTGATCACCGGGTCGACGAACCAGCGCTGCATCGCCGTGCGTGCGCCCATCCAGTCGGCCCGGCCATATTGACCGAAGAACGGGTGCGCCTTGGCCACCGGGCAGGCCGGTGTGCCGTCCCGCGGATCGCTGCCTTCGCACTGGTTGAAGGCTCGGATGGCCTGGATGCGCTCGACCACGGCGCCCGGGGAAAGCACGCCGTCCTCGTAGTTCCAGCCGTTGGACGAACCATCGGCGGACGTCAGGTCCCACTTCGGCAAGTGGATGTGCTGGCCGATCACGTCGGTCGGCGTGCGCACCTGATAGTCGTCCATCTCATAGGTGGCCGGCACCAGGTTGGTTTGCTGGTACTGCACGCAGTCGAAGGTGTTCATGCGCATCACCAGCGGTTCTGGCGGCCGCTGTTTGCTGATCACCGGCCAGGCGTCTTCCCACAGCGCCAGGATGCGCGCCTGCGGAAAGTGATAGCCGACCTTGTTGTAGACCGCGTCGAACTGAATGTTGGCCGCTTTATAGATGCGCGGGCGGTCGGCGGTGAAGGTCGACGAGCCGATGAAGGACATGCCGTCGATGCGCTCGCCGCTATTGAATTCACCGCTACCGGCACGGGTGGTCAGGCGTTTGGCCCGATCGTCCATACACGGTTCGTAGAACGGCGCGCCGGCAATCGGCAAGGCACCGTTGGTGCGGAAGTTGCGCGCCACCACCTGGTTGCCCGGCAGCACGGCGAAGCTGGGGTGGTCCTTTTTCGCGTGGAAGGCCATCGCAGCTTGTTCGACTTCAGTGCCCTCTTCAGGCAGGTAGATCGGTTTGGCCCGCTTCACTTCCTTGGAAAAATCCAGGGACGTGGTCACCGTGTGCGCCTCGCCACCGGCTGACACACCGTCCAGCGCATGGCGGCCCAGACCACCGTCCCAGCCACCGGACTGGTTCGGATCGAGGTTGGCCCACAACCCATTGCCGCTGGTTTTCAGGGCCTGGGCCTTAGCGGCATCGAGCATGTCCAGCGGTGGCGTCGGTGGGCGTTGGCCGACCGAACTTTCCATGCCGCCGATCCAGAAGGGATAACCGGGGTTCTTCAGGCTGCCGTCAGCGTTGCGGTTGGCTTCGCTACGATCAACCAGCGCCAGCGAGCCGATGGCTTGCACGGCGCCGGAACCACCGTGGTGCTCGCCGTCATCATCGTCGCCAGCGGCGACCACGGTCTGGCCGATTTTCGGTACCACGGCAACCTTGCCCGGCATCGGTGCCATGGCTTTGCCGGGCAGTGGCACGACCGCCGGAATCGGCGTGCCGGCGATGATTTCGCCATCGGGCAAGGCCCGCGCACCCGCCGCCGGTTTGCCGCTACGCAGCGCATACGGTTCGTTGTGGAAGCCGTCGGCGCCCTGCTGAGAGACTTCAAGCCGGGTGCCCTCTTCAAACACATCGTGCACCCGCCACATGCTCCACATGCCTTGGGCGAAGTGCGGGTAGAAATGGCAATGATAGATCGCATCACCGGCGACCCGGTTACGGTTGCCCGAACCGCCGTTGGCGATTTCATAGGTGTAGCCGGCGCCCGGGCCGATGCCCTGGGCGTCCAGGTAATCGGTGTTGTCGTCGTTCGGGTTGTACAGCCACTGATGCCCGTGCAGGTGGAAGATGTGGTGTTCGTAGCCGTTGTGGGTGTTGCGGAATTTGACGAAGTCACCGATGTAGCTGTGGTTGACGTTGGACGGCTCCGACGGATACAGCGCCATGGTCGCCTTGACTCCGACCTGATCGGCCCGCGGCACTTCACCGGGGCGAATGTTTTCCAGGCCGGTGTTGGCCGGTACGTCCACCAGCATCGCCACGTCGCCCACGGTGTGCGAGCTGAGGAAGAACTCCTCATAGGCGCAGGACAGGCAATCGTGCATCGGCCCCACGCCCAGACGGTTGGCCACCACCTCGGCCCCCATGCCACCGGAGCCGTAGTTGATCATGAACGAGTCGCGGGTCGGCTCCAGCACATGGCCCATCACCGGGTCGGCAAAGTACGCCGGGAACGCCTGGGTGACGGCGGTTTCATCCTGGAACTGCGCGGCGAAATCGCGGAACGGCTCCAGCCGGTTCGGCAATGCCGGGTTGCGTTTGCCCAAGGCCTCCAGCGGATAGGTCGAGGGCGGGAAACTGCCGTCGGCGTTGCTGCCCATGACGATGGCATCGCTTTCGCTGGAAATGATTTCACTGCCCTCGACCATGTTGATGATCGGCGCACCGGCCTTGCCTTCGCGAAGCCACGGCTCGCGTTGCGGGTAGCGTGCCTGGTAATCGACGATGGGCTGGCCGGCCGGCGTGCGCCCGGTACTGGCCAGGCGCATTTCTTCTTCGGTGACGGTGTTGCGGTAAGTACGACCGCCCTTGGGCACGACCACCACCTGGGCGAACAGCCCATTGGCATTGTTGCCCGCAGCCCCCTCTCCGCCGAAGGTTGCGCCGCGGCTGCTGACATCGAAGGCGCCTTCACGCTCGGCGAACAAGGTATAGGAACGACTGCCGCCAGGCGGCACCAGGCTGTTGGCGTTGCGCCCGGTAAACGAGGCGATGTCATCGATGCTGTTGACGGCTTGCAGGCCGTTGACCTGGAAACCGACATGCCGGTCTGCCACTTGCTCGTCGGCCTTGAAGGCTTCGGCATTGCCGGTCTCCACGCCCTCTACTTCGCCCTCTTGCTCAAAGGCTTCGTGGCTGCCCGGGTTAGCCTGGTAGGCCAGCAGGTTCTGCAAATGGATGGTCAGGCAATCGCCGGCCGCGACGCGCAATACCAGCGGACGCGGACGCTTGTCGGGACGCAGCGAGACTTTGCCCGGCACCGCGGCGCCCCCTAGGGCGATTGACCGGTCATGGTCATCGATCACGTCGCGACGCAGGGCGAACATCATGCCGTTGACGTTCTGTGCACCGAGGCGGTTGAACATCAGCGGCTGATCGAGCGCCACGACGTTGGCCACCAGGTTGCGTTCACAACGGGCTGCCGCGCTGGCAATCTCGATGCCGAGCATCGAGCTCACCAACAACAGTAAATTGATCAGGGACGGAGCGTGGGATAAGCCGATCATGGTCTCGGGCCTCGCTACGGGTTTCAGGAACGTTTCTCGACAAGTGGTCCAGAGCAATCCGCATGCCATAAAAACTAACGTTATTTATCAGTG
The DNA here is from genome assembly GCF_049132105.1 of Pseudomonas sp. NFX15. NCBI lineage: Bacteria > Pseudomonadati > Pseudomonadota > Gammaproteobacteria > Pseudomonadales > Pseudomonadaceae > Pseudomonas > Pseudomonas sp. NFX15. The sequence continues at coordinate 21,832 of NZ_JAFMPV010000006.1, read as the reverse complement.
AGTTATGTTCACGACTTGATAAGTCGGGGGATATTCCCCACCCAATCCCCACTTTCTCGCCGGGGCCACTATTCCCCACTGTTGGGGAAAACCGGCGCAGGGTTTCAATCACAGCGGGGCATCTGCGGAAAGCCCTTGCAAACGCCGATACTGGTTCAACACATTGGGCACATAACGCTGGGTTTCGGCGAACGGCGGGACCACGTTGCCGCGGCTGAGTACCGCCTGCGGGCCCGCGTTGTAGGCGGCCACGGCGAGGCGGATATCGTTGTCGAACAGGGTCATCAACCGCTTGAGATAGCGGGCGCCGCCCTGGATGTTGGCCTTGGGGTCGTAGACGTTGGTCACGCCCATCTCACGGGCGGTCTCGGGCATCAACTGCATCAAGCCACCTGCGCCCTTGGCTGAGGTGGCACTGGCGTTGTAGCTCGATTCGGTCTTGATCACCGCGTGCAGTAATGCCGCCGGCAATTGATTGGCCGTGGCCGCCGCCGCCACCAGCTCGGCGTAGGGTTGCGCGGCGATCATTTGCGGTTGCTGGTCAAGGCTGACTACCGCCGCAGCAGGCTCGTGAACGACCCGTTCATAGTGGCGTCCGGGGCGGTGGACATTGGACAGGACATAGCCGCCCTTGGCGTCCACGGAGACGAACACATCGGCCTGTGCAGCACCGGCCAGCGCGAGCATTGCGAGCAATCCTGCGGTGATGGTTTTCATGGTTATGCCTCCCCTGCCCGGCCCCGAAAAATGGGGCTAATGCCCCAATGGCCGGTAGTAAGACAGGCATACGCAAGCACTGTGCCGTATCGGCAAAGGCCCGTGGTACGGGGGGGTGCAGAAGGATGACCAGACATGAGCATGGCAATTGCATGCGCCTGCACAGCAACTCTGCTGCCGACTGTGTGAGGGGTCATCATGAATCAGCGTCTGTGTTATGCCCGGCGAACCCAAGGCGGGTTCACCTTGCTCGAACTGCTGGTGGTGCTGGTGGTGCTGGGCTTGTTGGCCGGCATTGTCGCGCCCAAATATTTCGCGCAACTGGGCCGTTCCGAAGTAAAAGTGGCCAAGGCGCAAATAGAAGGCCTGAGCAAGGCGCTGGACCTCTACCGGCTGGAGGTCGGCCATTACCCGTCGACCGAACAGGGCTTGCAGGCGTTGGTCACCGCCCCGGCGGACGAACCGCACTGGACCGGCCCGTACTTGCAGAAAAAACTGCCGCAGGACCCGTGGGGCCGCAATTACACCTATCGCTATCCCGGTGAAAACAGCGAGTTCGACCTGCTCTCCCTGGGCAAGGACGGGCAACCCGGCGGCGAAGGCGAAAACGCCGAAGTCACCAACTGGAACTGACGGACATGGCGACCATGCGCTTCCATCTCAAAGCCGTCGGCAAGGCCGGCGTCGTTTCAATGACCGTCGAGGCCCCCGGGCACAGCGAAGCCCGGCGCATCGCCGAAGACCAGGGCCTGCGGGTGGTCAGCCTGCACGCCGAGCGGCATTGGCGGGCCTTGCGCCTGCAACAGCGCGAGACGTTCAACCTGGTGTTGTTCAGCCAGGAACTGACCACCTTGCTCAATGCCGGCCTGCCGTTGATCGATGCGCTGGAAAGCCTGGCGGAAAAGGAATCCGCACCGCAGGCCCGCAAGACCCTGAGTGAGCTGGTGCGCTTGCTGTACGAGGGAAAATCGTTCTCCCAGGCGCTGGGACAGATGTCGTCAGTGTTCCCGCCGCTGTACGTGGCACTGGTGCAGTCCAGCGAGAAAACCGGTGCCGTGGGCGATGCCCTGGGCCGCTATGTCAGCTATCGCCAACGCATGGACGAGGTTCGCCAGAAGATCATCAGTGCCTCGATCTACCCCATGCTGTTGCTGGTGGTCGGCGGTGGCGTGGTGTTATTTTTGATGGGCTACGTCGTGCCGCGTTTCAGCCTGGTATTTGAAGGGTTGGGCTCGAACCTGCCGTGGTTGTCGCAGATCCTGATGAGCAGCGGCATGTTCCTGCACGCCCACCAGGGCGAGTTCTTTGGTAGTTTGCTAGTCATAGTCGTCAGCCTCTACCTGCTCAAGCGCCATCCGGCCTTTCGTCGGGGGCTGGACCGTTTGATCGAAAAACTCCCGGCGGTCCATCAACGTATTTTCATGTACGAACTCGCGCGCTTTTACCGCTCCCTGGGGATCCTCCTGCAAGGCGGCATTCCGCTGGTCACCGCCATGGGCATGGTGCGCAACCTGCTCACCGTGGCTTCCCGCGTGCGCCTGGACCAGGCCTGTGACCGGGTACGCGAGGGGCAATCGCTGTCCATCGCACTGGAACTCAATCATCTGGTAACACCCGTGTCCCTGCGCCTGCTACGGGCGGGCGAACAGTCGGGCAACCTCGGGCAGATGATGGAGCGCAGCGCCGACTTCTACGACGAAGAAATCAGCCGCTGGATCGAATGGTTCGTACGCTTGTTCGAACCCTTGCTCATGACTTTCATTGGCTTGTTGATCGGGGTCATCGTGATCCTGATGTACATCCCGATTTTCGAGCTGGCCTCCAGCATTCATTGACCTTTGACCAACTTTGCGCCGCTCGCGCCGCTTGGATTTCAACATTCGATCGAATAAATCGCGGCGTCGAGGTGTTTACCGGGTTCCAACAGGAAAAAAAAGCAGCACGTTGCAATGTTCATCAACGTTCCAACCTGAACAAGTACACGGAGAACGACATGCACATCAATAAGCTTGTACTTGCAGTAGCTATTGGCGCAGTTCTGTCGGCGTCTACCGTATTGATTCCGGACAGCCTGTCCGGGGTTTCCAGTGCTCAAGCCAAGGACGGTGGCAGTGGTGGTGGCGGTGGTGGCGGTGGTGGCGGGGGTAGTGGCGGGGGTAGTGGCGGGGGTAGTGGCGGGGGTAGTGGCGGCGGCGGTGGTGGTGGTAATGGAGGCGGTGGCGGCGGCCATGGTGGCAATGGCGGTGGGGGCGGCGGTGGTGGTAATGGCGGTGGCGGTGGTGGTAATGGCGGTGGCGGTGGCGGCAATGGCGGCAGTCACGGTGGCAGCGGCAGTGGTGGCAACAGTGGTAGCGGCGGCAACAGCGGCAGCAGCCACAGTGGCGACCATGGCAGCAACAGCGGACCGGGCAGCGCCAACAGCGGTTCGAGCCACGACGGCGCGGTATCGTCCTCAGGTCGCAACGGCACCCACAATGAACCTGGCGACGACCGTGGCGTGCATCGGGCCGGTGAAATCGGCGATGACCACGGCGTGCATCGCGCGGGCGAAGTCGGCGATGACCACGGCGTGCATCGTGCCGGTGAAGTCGGCGATGATCGTGGTGTCCATGTCGGCGGCGAACCCGGCGATGACAAGAGGACCTGATTCACACTGATCCCCCTACAACACACATCCTTGTAGGAGCGGGCTTGCCCGCGAAGGCGGTTTGTCTGTCACATCAATGCCAGATCGGCCGACGCTTTCGCTGGCAAGCCAGCTCCTACATAGGGCAACGATCCAGCCGCTCACGCAAAAACTCAACTAACGCCTGCACCGGCCGCGAACTCTGTCGATGCTGCGGGTACACCGCCGACAACGTCAGCGGCTCCGGGCGACAATCCTCCAGCACTTCCACCAGCCGCCCCTCCCTGAGGGCCGCACCGACAATAAACGTCGGCAAATAGGTAACGCCCAACCCGGCGATGGCCGCATCCTTGAGCACTTCCCCATTGTTGACCCGCATCCGCCCGGTGACATTGACGATCAGCGGCTTGCCCTGCCCTGCAAAACGCCATTGCACTTGTCGACCATGGCCGTAGGGCAGGCAGTCATGGCCGTGCAAATCTTCTGGTTTAAGCGGTGTGCCGCGCTCGGCGAGGTACGCCGGGCTGGCGCAGTACACCCGTTCAATGGACGCAATGCGCCGGGCAATCAGCGTCGAGTCCTCCAGCGTGCCGATACGCAACGCCAGGTCGTAGCCCTCACCGAGCAAATCCACTGGACGGTCGCTTAAATCCATCTCCACCGTCACGTCGCGATAGCGCTGCAAGAACACCGGCAGCAGGCAGCCCAGATGTGCCAGCGCAAACGACAGTGGCGCACTCACCCGAAGCGTGCCGCGTGGCTCGGTGGTCTGGCCGGCAATGCCCTGCTCCACTTGCTCGACTTCGCCGAGCAGGCGCAAGGCGGACTCGTAATAGCTCTGACCCAGCGGCGTAACGTCCAGGCGGCGGGTCGAGCGATTAAGCAAACGCACCCCGAGGCGCTCTTCGAGCTGCATCAAACGGCGGCTGACAAATTGCTTGGACAGCCCCAGTTGATCGGCGGCTGCCGTGAAGCTGCCGGAGTCCATCACCTGGCAAAAAATACGCATATCTTCAAAGGGGTTCATTGTCACATCCGGGTTGACAGTCAAACACTTTATAGCCGCTTTTTCCCTTTCTGACACCCTATTAATCTGTGTCCACGGTGTTGCTGAGGCCTGAAACCACAGCGCCAGCAACGGCCGGACCCAGACACTCAAATCAATTGGCTAAAAAGGATTTACCGATGAACCTCGTCCACAAAACCCTGACCGCGTCCCTCCTCGCCCTGTCCATCGGCAACGCTTTTGCCGCGGGCAGTCCGGGTGTCGAACACACCACCCAGGCCTTCCTCGAAGCCCTGGCGGCCGGTGGCGGCAAACCGCTGGAACAACTGAGCCCGAAAGACGCCCGTGCGGTGCTGACCGGCGCCCAGTCCTCGGTGAAGGTTGACCTTTCCGGTGTGGACGTCAGCGACAAGGCGATCACGGTCGACGGCCAGACGATCAACCTCAAAGTGGTGCGCCCGGCCAAGGCCAAAGGCGAGTTGCCGGTGTTCATGTTCTTCCACGGTGGCGGCTGGGTGCTGGGCGATTTCCCGACGCACCAGCGCCTGATTCGTGACCTGGTGGTGGGCTCCGGCGCAGTCGCGGTGTACGTCGACTACACGCCGTCGCCGGAAGCGCATTACCCGACCGCGATCAACCAGGCCTACGCCGCGACCCGCTGGGTGGCCGAACATGGCAAGGACATCAACGTCGACGGCAAGCGCCTGGCGGTGGCCGGCAACAGCGTCGGCGGCAACATGGCGGCGGTCGTGGCGCTGATGGCCAAGGAACAGAAAACCCCGGCATTGCGCTTCCAACTGCTGATGTGGCCGGTGACCAACGCACAGTTCGACAGCGCGTCGTACCAGCAATTTGCCGAGGGGCATTTCTTGACGCAAAACATGATGAAGTGGTTCTGGGACAACTACACCACCGATGCCGGCGAGCGCGCGCAGATCCATGCCTCGCCGCTCAACGCCAGTCCCGAGCAGCTCAAAGGCCTGCCGGCCGCCTTGGTGCAGACCGCCGAATTCGACGTGCTGCGCGACGAAGGCGAAGGCTATGCCCGCCACCTCGACGCGGCCGGCGTGCCGGTGACCTCGGTGCGCTACAACGGCATGATCCACGACTTCGGCCTGCTCAATCCGCTGAGCCAGATTCCGGAAGTGAAGTCCGCGGTGCGCCAGGCGGCCCTTGAGCTCAAGACGCACTTGAACTGAGGCCAATTAAAATCACCACGCAGCCATGTGTGGTGATTTTTTTTGAGCACTGAAGCACTACTTGTGGCGAGGGGGCTTGCCCCCGTTGGGTCGCGAAGCGCCCCCAAAACCATCACCGGCGATGCTCCAGTTAAATCGCGCTGGTCGGCTTTACGGCTGCTTCGCAGCCGAACGGGGGCAAGCCCCCTCGCCACAAAGTGCCCCTGTATTCTTCAAGTATTTTCACGACGGAGCATCCCCATGTCCTTTCTCCTCGCACACCTGCTCTCCCTCAGCACCCTGCTGCTGGCCCTCGACACCCTGCTCTGGCACCTGGCGCCGTTCAAGCATCGGGTGAGCCGGGTCGGCGTGCGCCTAGCGTTGTTCCTGTTGTTCAGCGTCGTGCTGATCAACGCTGGGGTCAGCCCGTTGCTGGCGCCGATGTTTAGCGATGATCGGGTGGCGCAACTGGGGGCCACGGCATTGGGGATCCTGTGGTGGCTGTTTGCAGCGCGGGTGCTGACCGAAGTCATCGGCCTGGTGCTGGTGCGGCGCATCGGCCACAGCGGCCGGCTGTTGCAAGATGTCATTGGCGCCTTGGTGTTTCTCGCGGCGGTCGTGGCCGCCGCCGGCTACGTGCTGGAATTACCGGTGAAAGGTTTGCTGGCGACTTCCGGCGTCGTCGCCATCGTGGTCGGCCTGGCCTTGCAGAGCACCTTGAGCGATGTGTTTTCCGGGATCGTGCTCAACACCACCAAGCCCTATCAGGTGGACGATTGGGTCTCCATCGACGGCGTTGAAGGCAAGGTGCTGGACATCGACTGGCGTGCCACTCACCTGCTGACCAACGCCGGCAGCACGGCGGTGGTGCCGAACTCGGTGGCGGCCAAGGCGAAGATCGTCAACCTCAGCCGCCCGACCAACCTGCACGGCGTGTCGATCAGCATCCAGGTGCCCAACCACATCCGCCCGCGCCGGGTGCTCGACGCCCTGGACCGCACCCTTCAGGGCAGCAGCAGCTTGCTCCTCGATCCAGCGCCGAAAGCGGTGCTCAAGGACACTGGCGAAACCATGTCCGAATACGTGGCTAGCGGTTTCATTGCCGAGTTAAGCAAAAAGGGTGAAGTGCGTAATCAACTGTTCGACCTCGCCCATCGGCATCTCGAAGCGGCCGGCATTTCTCGCCAGCCCGATGGCGTGATTGAACCGTCGAGCCGCGCACGAGCCTTGCTGGATGAAGTGAAAATCTTCCGTTCCCTGAGCGCTGAGGAACGCGATCGCCTGGCGCAGAACATGGTGGCGCAGCAGTATTCGGCTGGTGAAGTGGTGCTGGATCTGGAAGAAGTCCCGGACAGCCTGTTCGTCATCGCCACTGGCGTGGTCAGCGCCACCGTGCCTGACGGCACCGCGCAGGTCGAAGCCGGGCGCATGGGGCCGAGCGAAGTCATGGGCGAACAGAGCATCCTGGCCGACACCCCGTCTCAGGCACGCTTCACCGCCATGACCTCAAGCATCATCTACCGCCTCGACAAAACCCTCACCCGCCACTGCATGGAGCAGCGTCGCGAGGTCGACCGGGCGTTGAACAAGTTGCAAGCGGTGCGCCAGCAGAACAGCCGGATGGCGCTGATGATTAAACCGGTGGCGGTCAAGAAGGCAGGGTTTTTGAGCTGGTTGCAAAACCGCTGAACAACGGTTCATACAAAAAAACCGTAGGAGCTGGCTTGCCAGTGAAGGCGGCGTGTCAGACGACATCAATGTCACTGGCACGGCCTCTTCGCTGGCAAGCCAGCTCCTACAGGTGATGGAGCTTACTTGGCGGTGAACTTCATGTAGCTGTTGATCAGGTTGCGGTAGTTCGGCAGGCGTTCCGACAGCAGGTTGGCCAGGCCTTCCATGTCGTTGCGCCAGTCAACTTGCAGCTCGCACGCCACAGCAAACCAGTTCATCAAGTGGGCGCCGGCCGCCGACATGCGTGCCCACGCCGCTTGTTGCACGGTGGTGTTGAAGGTGCCGGAAGAGTCGGTCACTACAAACACTTCAAAGCCTTCGGCAATGGCCGAGAGGGTCGGGAACGCTACGCAAACGTCGGTCACCACACCGGCGATGATCAGTTGCTTGCGACCAGTGGCCTTCACCGCCTTGACGAAGTCTTCGTTGTCCCAGGCGTTGATCTGGCCCGGACGAGCAATGAACGGTGCGTCCGGAAACTGCGCCTTGAGTTCCGGCACGATCGGGCCGTTCGGGCCGCTGTCGAAACTGGTGGTGAGGATGGTCGGCAGCTTGAAGAACTTGGCGATGTCACCCAGCGCCAGCACGTTGTTCTTGAACTCGTTCGGCGAGAAATCCTGTACCAGCGAGATCAGGCCGGTCTGGTGGTCGACCAGCAATACCACGGCATCGTCTTTGTTCAGGCGGCTGTAGGGAACGTTGCTCATTGGAAACTCCTTGATGGATGGTTGTCGCAGTCAACGCCGACCGGGTAAGCCGGCGTTTTTTTAAAAGGGTTCAGAAGGCAAAACACGAACAGCCAAAGGCGCCCCAGAAACCGGCGAAATCGCTGACCGGTGCGTTCGACAGGCGCGCCCGTTCATGGCTGTGGGAGTGCACCGCGCACGGGCCGCTGCAATGGTGAACCTGAGCCTGCATCGGCGCCGTCGGGCGCCAGTGGCCCGGAACCTTCGCCACCGGCGACCAGTCCGGCAGCACCGGCACACTGGCCGGGCCGAGCTTCTCGAAGTCGCCGGCGCCGTACACCACCTTGCCGCCGACCACGGTCAACACCGACACGATCCACTTGATCGCTTCTTCATCGACGCTGAAGAAGTCGGCACTGAGGGCGGCGACGTCGGCCAGTTGCCCGACTTTGATCTGGCCTTTCTTGCCCTGCTCCGACGAGAACCAGGCGCTGCCGTGGGTGAACAATTCCAGCGCGGTGAGTCGCGACAGGCCTTCGGCATGCAGCTCCAGGCCGCCGACAGTGCGGCCACTGACCATCCAGTACAGCGAGGTCCACGGGTTGTAACTCGACACCCGCGTGGCGTCGGTACCGGCACCGACCGGCACCCCTTCGGCCAGCATGCGCTTGATTGGCGGCGTGGCTTCAGCGGCTTTGGCGCCGTAACGCTCGACGAAATATTCACCCTGGAACGCCATGCGATCCTGGATCGCAATGCCGCCACCCAGCGCCCTCACCCGCTCGATGTTCTGCGGGGTGATGGTTTCGGCGTGGTCGAAGAACCACGGCAAGCCATTGAACGGGATATCGCGATTGACCTTCTCGAACACGTCGAGCATGCGGCTGATGGATTCGTTGTAGGTGGCGTGCAAACGGAACGGCCAGCGTTGCTCGACGAGATGGCGTACCACCGGCTCCAGCTCGGCTTCCATGGTTTGCGGCAGGTCCGGGCGCGGTTCGAGGAAGTCTTCGAAATCCGCCGCCGAGAACACCAGCATTTCCCCGGCGCCGTTGTGCCGCAGGTAGTCGTCGCCCTGGTGCAGGGTCACGCTGCTGGTCCAGTGCTTGAAGTCGGTCAGCTCTTCCTTGGGCTTCTGGGTGAACAGGTTGTAGGCGATGCGCACCGTCAATTGCTCATCCTTGGCCAACTGTTCGATCACCTGGTAATCGTCCGGATAGTTCTGGAAACCACCGCCGGCATCGATGGCGCTGGTCAGGCCCAGGCGATTGAGTTCGCGCATGAACTGGCGAGTCGAGTTGACCTGATACTCCAGTGGCAGCTTCGGCCCCTTGGCCAGGGTCGAGTACAAAATCATCGCGTTCGGGCGTGCGACCAGCATGCCGGTCGGCTCGCCGTTGGCATCACGCACGATCTCGCCACCCGGCGGGTTCGGCGTGTCGCGGGTGTAGCCGGCGACGCGCAACGCGGCGCGGTTGAGCAACGCACGGTCATACAGGTGCAAGACGAACACCGGGGTGTCCGGCGCTGCCTGGTTGAGTTCGGCCAGGGTCGGCATGCGCTTTTCGGCGAACTGGAATTCGTTCCAGCCACCCACCACCCGCACCCACTGCGGCGTTGGCGTGCGGTCGGCCTGGTCCTTGAGCATGCGCAAGGCATCGGCCAGGGACGGCACGCCTTCCCAGCGCAGTTCAAGGTTGTAGTTCAGGCCGCCACGGATCAAGTGCAGGTGCGAGTCATTGAGCCCGGGAATAACACAACGGCCCTTGAGGTCGATCACTTGCGTGCCCGAACCGCGCAGGGCCATGGCCTCGGCATCGCTGCCGACCGCGACAAAACGTCCGTCGCTGATCGCCACGGCGCTGGCGAGTGGGTTGGCGCGGTCGACGGTATGGAATTGACCATTGAACAGAATCAGATCGGCGTTCATCACGGTTCCTCGTGCAATGTTGAAGGAGACAGCCAGGGCGCGAACAGGCGCGTCGCCATGGGCATGAACAGGTAAACCACCGACAGCACGATGGTCAGGGTGATCAGGAACGTGGCCACCACGTAGTTGGAGAGCAGCGCATTGAGCCGCAACAACGGCCCCCAGAGCAGCGGCACCAGCAAGGTATGCGGCAGGATCACCAGCAGCGTCACCACGGCCTGTTTCCAGCGCGGCGGTGGCTTGCCGGCTTCGACCTGGGGCGAGAACCAAAACTCATTGACCGGGTTGATCTCGGTCAGGTCGCCATCGGCGAGCATCGGCGCGGCTTCCTCGACCAGCACCTGGCGTTGCGGTGAGTCGAGCCAGTTCTGCATCGCCTCGGTCGAGCAAAAACGCAGCACGCAGGTGTAGGTGTCGAGGCCGGCGTTCTTGCCGCGCACCACATCCACGCCCAGGTGGCCGACGTTCTGCGCCGCGACCTTGACGATGTTGCGCAGCCAGGCTTCATAAGGCACTTCGAAACCGGCCTTGACCCGGTGCTTGACGATCAGGGTCACCACCTCGTCAGGCCCTGGATTGGCCGCTTCACGGCGATTGAGTTCAGACATAACGCAGGGCTCCGGCAAAACGGACATTGAGCGCCAGCCGTCCCGGCCCGGCGATGAAAATGCAGGAAAAGATGATCAGCAGCAGCCAGCCGAACTGGCCTTCGAAGAGAGACCACTCTGGATGCACGATCAACATCGCCACCCACAGCACAAAGAGAATAGGCAAACATGCCAGACGCACCAGTAACCCGGTGATGATCAACAGCGGGCACAGCACCTCGGCGAAAATCGCCAGCAGCAGCGTCAGGTTCGCGCCCAGGTGGAAAGGATCCTCGATGTTCTGCAATTCGGCGCTGTAGTGCAGCAGCTTGGGCAAGCCATGCACCCACAACAAGAACAACGCGCCGCTGACCCGCAGGAACAGCAACCCCCAGTCTTGCGCCCGATTATCGTGTCGCGAAGCATCCATGGCCTACCCGTACCCCTGACAAACCACCGGCGTCGTCGCGCCGGAACTGGAATTGATAGTGCCGGCACGGAGGGAGGAAAAATTGAATGTACGTGCTCTGTTGCGGTGTGGGCCGATAGCAGCCAAACGGCCCAGATCCCTGTAGGCGTGAGCCTGCTCGCGAAGACTTCAACCTTGATGTCGACTGATCCACCGCTATCGCGAGCAGGCTCGCACACAGTTGGGCCGGGTATGCCTGGAAGAATTTGGTTGGCTGGCAGGCCGCCTTCGCTGGCAAGCCAGCTCCTACAAAAGGATCGGGGGTTAACCGGTTTTTGCGTCCGGCAACGATCAGGAGCCGGCTTGCCGGCGAAGGCTGTCGTGAGGGCAACGCTGCATTTGAGGCCGCCTTCGCTGGCAAGCCAGCGCCTACAAAAGGATCGGGGGTTACCCGGTTTTTGCGTCCGGCAACGATCAACTGTAGGAGCCGGCTTGCCGGCGAAGGCTGTCGTGAGGGCAACGCTGCATTTGAGGCCGCCTTCGCTGGCAAGCCAGCTCCTACAAGGGTTGGGGGCATCCGTAAAAGACAGGCTCGCTCCTACAGAAGAGCAAAGCAAAGCACAGCAGGCCATCACACCGCGTCGCTCCTCACCACTCATCAGGCCGAGCGTTAGCTCGCCTGCAGCCCTTGATCTTGATTCACCCGCCCCCTCGGAAGGCTGAGTGCAGGTGTTCATCCGGGGACTGGCGCGCAGCGCCGTTCGACGCCGTCGAACACCTTGCATGGAGGTCGAAGCGAAGCCGACCGCAGGGCAATGCCCCCGGATGAATACCGGAGCGAAGGAACGCCGAGCCCCAGCGAGGGGCCGGACGCTCGGGGCGAGACCTTTTGGTTCCTTTTGGGGCGTTTGCCAAAAGGGACTCGCCGTAAAGGCGAAACCGCCAGCCGCCGTGACCGCAAAAACGGATATGTACTCAATCAACCCAAAGCCTGGTCGGCCCACAGGCCGCCAAGGTCAAAGAGAACCTAAGAAACATCCAAAGCCAAGGACATGAACTGACTGATCCGCGACCGCAACCATCGCTCCGCCGGATCATTGTCATGCACCCCACTCCAGGCCATCGACAACTGCGCCGCCTCAATCTCAAACGGCGGATCCTCAGCCCGCAACCCACAGCCCTCGACCAACGCACACGCCGCATAATCCGGCACAGTGGCAATCATCTCGGTCCCGGCGAGCAACGCCCGCAACCCACTGAACTGCGGCACCCCCAACACCACCCGCCGACTGCGCCCGACCTTCGCCAGGTCCAGGTCGATATTGCCGCTCAAATCCCCCGAGAACGACACCATCGCATGGGGCCGTTCGCAATACTCGTCCAGCGTCAGCACCCCCGGCCGGGTATCGCCGCGCAACACCTTGCACGGAATATCGCGCAGCTTCTTGCGCTTGGCATTGGCCGGCAAATCCGTGGTATAGCTCACCCCCACCGAGATTTCCCCCGACGCCAACAACGCCGGCATCAACAAATAATTGGCCCGCCGCACGACCACGACGATGCGCGGTGCTTCCTCCTGCAACTGACGCAGCAACGGTGGAAACAAACCGAACTCGGCATCGTCCGACAGCCCGATGCGAAAGACATCGCAACTGGTCGCCGGATCAAATTCCTTGGCCCGGCTGACCGCGCCGGAAATGGTGTCCATCGCCGGTTGCAATTCCTTGAGAATCGCCAGCGCCCGCGCCGTCGGTTCCATGCCTCGACCGTTGCGCAACAGCAACGGGTCGTCGAACAGATCGCGCAGACGCCCCAGCGCGGCGCTCACCGCCGGTTGGCCCATGAACAGTTTTTCCGCGACGCGGGTCAGGTTCTTTTCGAACATCAGGGCTTCGAATATCACCAGCAGGTTCATGTCGACGCGACGCAGATCGTTACGGTTCATAGGCTCGGGTTCCTTGTGTGGTCGGCCAGGCGCGAGGATGAGAATTGTGTCTGACTTTACCCAAGACTTCCCGCGGTGAGCGATAAATTAACAACGATTAACTCGTAAGCCAGAGCCTTGCGGCCCAAGAATGGAACCTACCGACACGGACATTCACTATGGCTCACGTTCAGCAAAATGCCGCCCCGGTTTCATTCACGCCTGTGCCAAAGAAAAGCACCGGCGGCCTCAGCCCGCAGCGCGAACGACTGGTCAAGCAACTGATCCTCGAACGCCTCGACGACAGCCTGGAAGTCACTGAACTGGCCGAGGCCTGCGCGTTGTCGCGCAGCCACTTCTCTCGCGCCTTCAAATGCAGCACCGGGTTTTCGCCGCAGGACTGGATTCGCCAACAACGCATTGCCCGGGCCAAGCAACTGATCCAGCACACCGACCTGAGCCTCACGCAGATCAGCCTCGAATGCGGCTTCTGCGATCAGGCGCACTTCTGCCACATCTTCACTCGCAGCGAAGGTATCAACCCGTTTGCCTGGCGCTGTCAGTTTGTCCGCGGCACCTCGTTGAACAGCAAAAGATCGCAGGCCACGCCAGCACCTGCGATCTTTTGACCCTGCCTTTAACCTTTCAAGAACGCCAACAGGTCAGCGTTGAGCTGATCCTTGTGGGTGTCCGTCAAACCGTGAGGGGCGCCCGGGTAAATCTTCAGGGTCGAGCCCTTTACCAATTTGGCGGACGAGACGCCTGCCGCTTCGTACGGCACCACCTGATCGGCGTCGCCATGCACCACCAGAGTCGGCACGTCGAACTTCTTCAGGTCTTCGGTGAAGTCGGTTTCCGAGAACGCCTTGATGCAGTCATAGGCGCTCTTGTGGCCGGCCATCATGCCCTGCATCCAGAACCAGTCGATCATGCCTTGGGACGGTTTCGCATCGGGCTTGTTGAAGCCGAAGAACGGGCCGCTGGCGAGGTCGATGTACAGTTGCGAACGATCGACCAGCGAGGCCTGGCGAATGCCGTCGAACACCTCCAGCGGCAGGCCGCCCGGGTTGACTTCGGTCTTGAGCATCAACGGCGGCACCGCGGAAATCAGCCCGGCCTTGGCCACGCGCCCGGTGCCATGGCGACCGATGTACCGCGCCACTTCGCCACCGCCGGTGGAAAAGCCGAACAGCACCGCGTTTTGCAGGTCGAGCAGCTCGATCAACTGTGCCAGGTCATCGGCGTAATGATCCATGTCGTTGCCCGACCACGGCTGGCTGGAGCGCCCATGACCACGGCGGTCGTGGGCGATGACCCGATAGCCCTTGGAGGCCAGGAAGATCATCTGTGATTCCCAGCTGTCGGCGTTCAGTGGCCAGCCGTGGCTGAAGACAATCGGCTGACCGGTGCCCCAGTCCTTGTAGTAAATCTCGACGCCGTCGCGGGTAGTGAAGGTGCTCATGGGTGATGTCTCCTTAACGAGGGTTGTGGGGTGAATCAAACCGGTAATGGCTTCAGGCGATCAGCCAGGCGCGCCACCCGCTCGCCCAGGTGCGCGGCGGTGCAGCGATCCTCGGGGGGTGGCGCGTCTTCGGGGGATTGCTCGACGTTCGATTGGGCCATCGCGCCCAGCGAGCTGCCCAGGCGATTGAGCTGGCCATTGAACGCGCCGGAGCTTGAACGCGCCGGTAGCAGGTCGAGGCCGACCCAGATCATCGAGTGCTGCGCGGCGAACACCGCCATCTGCAGCAGGGTGTTGAGCTTGTCGCCGCACAGGCATCCGGAATTAGTGAAGCCCGCCGCCAGTTTGTCGCGCCAGGGCTGGGCCAGGTAGAAAGCTGCGGTGGTCTCCATGAACGCCTTGAAGGCCGCCGAGGCGCTGCCCATGTAGGTCGGCGCGCCGAAAATGATGGCGTCGGCGTTGTGCAGTTGCTCCCAGTGATCGTCCACGTCCTCGACCGGGATCAACTGGCAACGGCTGCCGGGGTGGCGTTCCACGCCGGCGGCCACGGCTTCGGCCATGACCCGGGTGTGCCCGTAGCCGCTGTGATAGACCACCACCACGTTGCTCATTGCTCTGTCCTTTGCAGGAGCGAGCTTGCTCGCGAAAGCGCTGTGTCAGTCACCGCACAGGCTGAATGTGACACCGCCTTCGCGGGCAGGCTCGCTCCCACAATGAGCTGCTCGCGGCTGTCTGACATTTCATCCCTGCCTTCGGTGCAATCAAAGAACAGAGTTTTGGCACAGACCAGGCGCAGGACGAGTTAAACGTTGTTAATTTTCCCTGGCGCACAAAAAGCCCCGGCAACCGCTGTCCATCTGTCGCGCCCAATGATTTCGGGACCGACAGCCACGGACCGATACGCTACAGTCAATGCCTGCCCCATCGGTCATCCGGGCGGTGCATTGCGCTCGGTAACAAACCTGAGGAATATGCTCGGAAACCGCGAACTAGACGGATGCAGCAGGAGCGACTCGTTGACCCTTTCCCCCGAACAGGCTATCCATTTCGGCCCCTACCGGGTCTACCCCGGACAACGATTGGTGATGGAGGCCGGCCAACCGCTGCGCCTGAGTCGACGCGCCCTGGCCATCCTGTTAATCCTGCTGGAACACGCCGGCAACGTGGTCAGCAAGCAACAGTTGATTGCCCGGGTCTGGCCCAACAGCGTGGTCGAAGACATCAACCTGCGGGTGCACATGGCCGCATTGCGCAAAGCACTCGGCGACGGCCAGGCCGGTCAGCGCTACATCGTCACCGTGGCCCAGCGCGGCTACAGCTTCGTCGCCCCACATTCACTGGAACTGGCCGCGCAAGCACCCTCGCCCGTGGCCGCGACACCGAGCGGGCATAACCTGCCGGTACGCCGCACACGCATGATCGGCCGGCAAACCCTGGTCGACAACCTCATGGAGCAGTTGCCCCGCCAGCGCTTTATCACCCTTGTCGGTCCAGGCGGCATCGGCAAGACCACCGTGGCCCTGCGGGTCGCCGAACAAATGATCGGTCGCTACCGGGACGGCATTCGCCTGCTGGACCTGGCCCCGATCAACTGCCCGTTGATGATCAACGGCCACCTGGCCACGTTGCTGGAACTGGCCCTGCACGACGACGAGCCCCTGGACGGGTTGGCGGACTGCCTGCGCGAACGCCATATGCTGTTGGTCATCGACAACTGCGAACACCTGGTCGACGCCATCGCCCAGCTCAGCGAACATATTCTGCGCAGCGCACCGCACGTGCACATTCTCGCCACCAGCCGCGAGAGCCTGCGGGCCGAAGGCGAATTCGTGCAGCGCCTGGAATCACTCGACTGCCCACCGCCCATCGCCGTACTCGACCGCGCGCAGGCCATGACCTTTTCCGCCCTGCAACTGTTTGTCGAACGGGCCATGGCCAGCCATGATGGCTTTGAACTGACTGACGCTGAGCTGCCGCTGTTAATCGACATCTGCCACCGGCTGGACGGCATTCCACTGGCCATCGAACTGGCGGCCGCGCAGGTCGGCAACCTTGGCCTGCGCGGCTTGCTGGCGCAGTTGCACAGTAGCTTCCGGGTGCAGACCCAGCCCGCTCAGGCCCCGCTGGCTCGCCATCAGACCCTGCGCGCCACGCTGGACTGGAGCTTCGAACTGCTCAATGCCTGCGAGAAGACCTGCCTGCGCCGATTGAGCATTTTTCGCGGCGGCTTCACCCTTGAGTCCGCCGCTGCGGTGATTGTCGGCGAGCACATCGAACCTCGCGAAGTGTTCGGCTCGATCACCCAACTGGTGGCCAAGTCGTTGCTGAACGTGGAGGTGGGCGACGAAGAGGTCTACTACCGTTTGCTCGATACCACCCGCCACTACGCACAGGAACAACTCGCGCAAACCCCCGACCTGCCCGGCACTCGGGAGCGCCATGCCGAGCGCTGCCTGGCGCTGATGCAACAGGCACAGGGCGCCTGGGAGAACACCTCGACCTCCCTGTGGCTCGAGCGCTATGGTCGGGCCCTGGAGGATATCCGTGCGGCGCTCGACTGGGGCTTGCATGGGCAAGGGCCGCAGGCACTGGCAATACGTCTGGCCGCGACCTCCACGCCGCTGTGGCAGGAACTGTCCCTGCTCAAGGAACACGGCGGTTATGTGCGTAAGGCCCTGGCCCTGCTCGATCAGTCGCCTGAACCTTCCCCCCATTTGAAGATGGCCCTGAAGCTGGCACTCGGCAGCGCCTGTTATCACGCCCAAGGCGCCAGCGCCGAAACCATTGGCGCCTTCGTCAGCGCCCGCGCCCTGGCCAGGCAACTCAACGATGTGGGCGGTCAGTTGCGGGCGATCTCCGGTCACCTGGCGGTCAATTTGAGCTGCGGTCATTATCAGATGGCCCTGGAGCAGAGCCGCCAATTCGATCAACTGGGGTTACATGACGATGCGCTGATGTCCCTGAGTACGCATCGACTGCGGGTGTTGGCCCTGCACTTTTCCGGCGACCAGCAACAGGCCGGCGAGCATGCCGAACACGTGCTGCAACGCATGGCCCACAGCGGTTATCTCAATCGGTTCACCCACGGCTTTGGCGTGCAGTACGACCAGAGCGTCGCGGCGCTGACTATCCATGCGCGCATCCTCTGGCTGCAAGGCCAACCGGAACAGGCCTGGCGTGCAGCCCGGCAGGCGCTGGACATCGCCTTGCAGATCAACCACGGCACGTCGATCTGCTACACCCTGGCGCTCGCCGGCTGCCTGATCGCCTACTACAACGGCGACACCCGCAACGCCCGAGAACTTCTGCGCTTGCTGATACAACAGGCGCAGAAACACTCGGTCCCGCTGTTCTACAACTGGGCGCAACACTACGCACAGGTCATCGGTGGCACCGATGTGCAGCTTACCGGACGGCAAAGCACCGGTTTGATCAGGGACATCATGGTCACGCTGGACGCGTCGTACCTCGACGAGGCTTTGCTCGAACGCGCGCAACACGGGGCGTCGGGCTGGAGCACGGCGGAGATTCTGCGTGCCCGGGCCAAGACCTTGCTGGCGACGGATTGCCCGGTCACGACTGCGACGGCCGAAACCGTGTTGCTCAAGGCGCTCGACGTGGCAAAAGCCCAGGGTGCACTTGCGTGGGAATTGCGCAGTGCGACCTCACTGGCGCAGTTGTGGCAGCGTCAGGGTCAGCCCCAACGGGCGCATCAATTACTCGCCGCAGTCTACCAGCGCTTCACCGAAGGTTTTGCCACGCCAGACCTGATGACCGTGCGCCGGTTACTCGACGAGTTGCAATGCCACCTGCCCGCCTGAAGGCGCACGCATCTGACTGAGGTAACCGGCATAACGCGTTTCGAGGGCGCACAACTCATCACTGTGTTCGAGTTTTTCCAGTGCGTAGCTGCGCGTGGTGTTGAGGAAACGGTAACGGGGACCACTGCTGCCCTGCTCCAGCGACAACAACGATTTGAGAGCGAGATTGTCCAGCACCTCGATCAGCTCGGCGACCGGCAGCGCGTCGCCGCTGATCACGCTTATCGCGGCGTCCTGGGTGAATGCCATCTTGAACACGGCCAGGCGCTGCAACACCGACTGTTCCCGTGAGCTCAACCGTTCGTAGCTCCAGTCCAGCGCAGCTTTGAGCGTCTGGTGCCGGGGAATGGCGGTGCGGCGACCGCGGGTCAGCAATTGAAAACAGTTGTCCAGTTGTGCCTGCAAGCCCACCAGCGCCAACGCATCGATGTGCGCCGCGGCCAACTCGATCGCCAATGGCAGGCCGTCGAGGCGCCGGCAGATTTCGCGCACCCCCTTCAGGTCTTGCTCGCGCAGGGTGAAACCTTGCTGGCGGGCCCGGGCACGACTGACGAACAACTGCACCGCTGAATAGCCCATGACCTCGGCAACGCTGCGCAGCCCCGAAAGCGGGGGCACCGCCAGCGGTGGCAGGCGCGACACGGTTTCGCCCGCCGCCCTGAGCGGCTCGCGGCTGGTGGCGAGGATCGACAACCGGGGCATCGACTGCAGCAATGTCTCGACCAGCGTCCGGCAGCGTTCGAGCAGGTGCTCGCAATTGTCCAGGACCAACAAGGCGTGCCGATTCGCCAGCGATTCCAGCGTGGTGCCGACCTTCAGTTGAAGGGTTCGCTTGAGGTGATCAACCACTTGCGCCGGATCATCGATCTCCGCCAGGTCCACCATCCACGCACCGTGCCGATAGTGCTGCAACAACAGTTCGGCGACCCGCACGGCCACGGTGGTCTTGCCGATTCCGCAGGGACCAACCAGAGTCATGAACCGGCGTACCGGCAATTGCCGCACCAGGCTGCCGACCAGGGCATCGCGCCCGGTAATCGGCGTGAGACGCGCCGGCAGGTTGTGCAGGGGCTTGTGAACAGTCTCGCTGGGAAACGCTACGGGCTCCGGCGAATGCTGTACCGGGGCGACAAAACTGTAGCCACGCTGGGGAATGTTGACGATGTAGCACTGGCCGTTCTGGCCGTCGCCCAGGGCTCGACGCAGGGCGGCGATGTGCACACGCAAGTTGATCTCCTCGACCACGGATCGCGGCCAGACCTGTGCGATCAATTGCTCCTTGCTGACCACCGAGCCTGCGTGCTCGACCAGCACCTGCAAAACGTCGAGGGCGCGGCCGCCCAGACGCAGCGGTCGGTCTCCCTCCAACACCAGTCGCTGAGCGAGGTGCAAAGCATAAGGGCCAAAGCGCAACACCGCTTCGCTGTTCAAATCTCTGAGGCTGTTCATGCGCTGTCACCCGCGGGAAGCCTGAATTGGCACGTGAGTCCATCCCGGCTCCGTACCTTCCTTGCAATGAGTTCAGCGGTATCTTGGCAGGCCTCGGTGACGGTACAACGGCGCTGGGGGGAGCGTCACGGCCATTGCGGTGCGCGCAACGGACACCGGGCGTCAGCTGAACTGCTCACGGTATTGGCTGGGGGTCAAACCGAGTTTTTCACTGAACAAAAAACGCATGTGCCGCACGCTGCCGAAGCCGCTTTTGAAGGCCACGGTCTTGAGCGGCAATTCGGTGGTTTCCAACAGGTTTCTGGCGCAATCGATGCGCGCGCTTTGCAGAAACTCCATCGGCGTCATGTTCACTTCCCGCGCAAAAACCCTGGCGAAATGCCGCGGACTCATGTTGGCCAGGCCCGACATGCGGTCGATGCTGTAGGCCTCGCCAAGGTGTTCCAGCACGTGATTCTGCACCCGGGTAATTGCCGTTTCGTGGGGCGCCACCGCCGCCATCAATGGGCTGAACTGCGCTTGCCCGCCCTGACGTTTCATCACCACCAGCAGCACCTTGGCCACGTCCTGGGCGACTTTCTTGCCGTGATCCTGGGCCACCACCGACAAGGCCAGGTCGATCCCGGCAGTGACGCCGCCGGAGGTGATCAGATTGCGGTCCTGGACAAATATCTGGTCGGTCTCGACGCTCGCCTTCGCAAAGCCCTTGATCAGCCGCTCGGTGTAGTGCCAATGAGTGGTAACCCGATAGCCATCGAGCAAACCGGCATGCCCCAGCACGAATGCGCCGGTGCAGATCGAACCGTAGCTGGCGCAGCGGCTGACGGTGTGCCTGAGCCAGTCGAGCAACAGCGGGTGTTTTTCGTTATAGGCACCAGGCCCACCGGGTACCAGAAGCAGATCGAAGCCTTCACAGGCCTGGTCGATGTGCCGGTCGGCATGCACGTTCACACCATTGGAGGCGCGCAACGCACCGGGCTCGGTGCCAAGGGTGGACAACACGTAGTGATCGTCGGGTTTCAGATAACGATTGGCGATGGAAAACACCTCCATGGGCCCGGCCATGTCGAGCAGGAGGAAGTCGGGAAACAGCACCATTGCCACGGTTTTCATGGATTGGAATTCACTGGGATCAAGATAGGTCGTCCGACGGGCGCTTGCAGGAGCGAGCAGGCTCGCTCCCACAGAAATCGTGCCGTGCAGTATGGCTAATTGTGGCGCCCACATCGGAAAAAAATACGTGATACAACCCACACAACTGTCAACTTCATTGCGACAGTATTTCAATTCCCACCTACTTATTGCATCAGCGAGTAACCATTAACCTTCTCCTCACTCGGACGAATTAACGTCCCACTAGGAGATTTCATCATGCTGACTCTTCGCAAAGCCTCGGATCGTGGCCTGGCCAATCACGGCTGGTTGAAGTCGTTCCATACCTTTTCCTTCGCCAACTATCGCAACCCGAAAGAGCAGGGTTTCTCCGACCTGTTGGTGATCAACGATGACCGCGTCGCGGCCGGCAAAGGCTTCGGCCAGCACCCGCACCGCGACATGGAGATTTTCTCCTACGTGCTTGAGGGTGCGCTGGAACACAAGGACACCCTGGGCACCGGTTCGGTGATCCGCCCCGGCGACGTGCAATTAATGAGCGCAGGCAGTGGCGTGGCCCACAGTGAGTTCAACCACTCCGGCACCCGCCCGGTGCACTTCCTGCAGATCTGGATCGTGCCCGACACCAGCGGCGCCAAACCGCGTTATCAGCAGGAGCACTTCAGCACCCAGAAAAAACGCGGGCGCCTGCAACTGATCATTTCGCCGGACGGCGCCAAGGGTTCGCTGAAGGTGCGTCAGGATGCGCGGGTGTATGCCGGGCTGATCGACGGAAAGGAAAGCGCCACTGTGGAACTGGCTGCCAACCGTTATGCCTACGTCCACGTGGCTCGAGGCAGCGTCGAACTCAACGGTGTGTTGTTGCAGGAAGGCGACGGCGTGCGGGTGCGTGACGAACAGGCGCTGACCTTGAGCAATGGCGTGGACGCAGAGGTATTGATCTTCGACCTGCGCCCACAGGAACTGCCAGAAATGCCTTAAATCCCTTGTAGGAGCGAGCCTGCTCGCGATGCGTTGTGTCATTCAACAGTAATGTCGTCTGACACTCCGCATCGCGAGCAGGCTCGCTCCTTGTATGTTGGCCCTGACTCCAAGGGGAAAGGTTACGCTCAAGGCGTCATACAACAGCAAGTGCGTTTCTGGGGGAGGCCGATCGCTCCTGAAGGCAGGATTTGCTCCTGACCTTGTCTGTA